>JBCKNC010000031.1:0-24773 GCA_038902915.1 Polaromonas sp. | reverse complement strand
GTGGCACTGGCATAAAAACAGATAGCCGCAGCCGCCGCTACATTGAGCGATTCCTCACCGCCGGGCTGGGCTATCCGAACTTTCAGGCTGGCGCGAGCCATCAAATCATCGCTGACACCCTGCCCTTCATGGCCCATGACCCAGGCGCAAGGCAGGGGTAACTTCTGCTGGTGCAAAAAACGGCCTTGATGCGAGCTGGTGACAAGCATCGGGGTTTCCAGCTCATCCAGCGCGACAGGATCAACCCCCTCAACCAGACGCAGCACAAAGTGCGCGCCCATGCCAGCGCGCAAAACCTTGGGCGACCACAGCGCGGCCGTTCCTTTGAGCGCGATGATCTGGCCAAAGCCAAACGCGGCCGCGCTGCGCAAAATGGAACCGACATTACCGGCATCCTGGACGCGGTCAAGGATGACGGAGGCCGCAGCCGGCAAAAGCGCTGGTGCAACCGGCAAGTCAAGCACAAAACCCATGCGTGCCGGTGATTCAAGCGCGCTGATTTCGGGCAGCAACGCATCCGGGATAACTATGTTTTTGATAGCTGCTTGCGTCCATTCTGATTGGGCTTGAGGCCAAAAAGACTCTGCAAACAAGGCTATTGCCGGCTTCAAACCTTTGGCAAGTGCGGCCCGGCACAAATGGTCGCCCTCCAGCCAGATGCGCCCCTGCTTGCGGTAGGCGGTGCTGTCTTGGGAGAGTTTGCGCAGCTCTTTGATGAGCGGATTGTCTCTTGACGTGATGCGATGCGTGACAGCATTCATAGCAGCACCTCTGCCACAGGCGCAAACGAGCGGCGGTGCAGCGGGCAAGCACCATGCTCGCGCAATGCAGCCAGATGCGCTGCGGTGCCGTAACCCTTGTGCCGCGCAAAGCCGTACTGCGGGTATTGAAGATCAACCTCGGCGCACCAGCGGTCACGCTGTACCTTGGCCAAAATAGATGCCGCCGAAATAGCCGGTACCAGCGCATCGCCCTTCACAATCGCCTCTGCCAACATGCGCAGGACCGGCAAACGGTTGCCATCGACCAGCACCTTGTGCGGTTTCAGGCGCAAGCCCTCCACAGCGCGCTTCATTGCCAGCATGGTGGCTTGCAGTATGTTGAGCGTGTCGATTTCCTCAACCGTGGCCAGTGCGATGGAAAAGCACAGCGCTTTGGCGCGGATTTCGTCGTAGAGCTTCTCGCGTTTGAGTGCCGTCAGTTTTTTGGAATCTGCCAGCCCCTTGATCGGGTTCAACTCGTCAAGAATCACGGCTGCAGCCACGACAGGGCCCATCAGTGGTCCGCGTCCGGCCTCGTCCACACCGGCCATCAAACCAGGAATGTCCCAGGACAGCGTGGTCTGTTCAGCCTTCAACGAGAATTTTCTGGATCGCATCAGTTGCCAGTTGAAAGGTATCGCGCTGCAGCTCTGCGTGCAGCCGGGTAAAGCGCTGCTCTAGCGCCATTATTTTGTCAGGAGTTGCAGATTTTGCATCTACCCATTGCAGCACCGCTGCCGCCAGCGCTTCTGGCGTAGCTGCATCCTGCAACAGCTCAGGCACGACAAAATCCTGGCACAAAATATTTGGCAGACCAACCCAGGGTTGCAGTTTTTTACGCCGCATGATTTGCCATGACAGCCAGTTCATGTTGTAAGCAATCACCATGGGCCGCTTGAACAGCGCGGCCTCCAGCGTGGCTGTGCCGCTGGCGATCAGCGTTACATCGCAGGCAGCCAGCGCCGTATGCGACTGGCCTTCTATGATGCGCAGCTTGCCCGGAATGCCTACCTGGGCTGCGATACGCTCAATCTCTTGCATGAGTGCAGGAATCGCGGGTACTATGAATTTAATAGCTGGTCGCCTACGTGAAATAAGGGCTGCAGCCTCAAAGAAGCGCCGGGCGAGGTATCCAATCTCTGATTTCCGGCTGCCTGGCAGTATGGCGACAAGCATATCCTCATCGCCTAGACCCAGCTTGCGCCGTGCAGCAGCGCGGTCTGGCTGCATCGGGATGAGATTAGCCAGCGGGTGACCAACGTAGGTCGCAGCAATACCATGCGCGGCCAGCAAGGCGGGCTCGAACGGAAAGATACAAAGGACATGATCGACGCTGCGACGGATTTTCTCCACACGATCAGCACGCCAGGCCCAGATAGCGGGACTGATGAAATGGATAGTCTTGATGCCTGCCGCCTTTAACGAGGCTTCCAGATCAAGATTGAAATCAGGCGCATCAACGCCAACGAAAACATCTGGTTTTTGATCGAGCAAGCGGCGCTTAAGTTGCTGGCGAATGCCGACGATTTCTCGGTAATGGCGCAGCACCTCAACATAGCCGCGCACTGCCAGCTTGTCGCTGGGCCACCAGGCCTGAAAGCCGCGCAGGGCCATGTGCGGCCCGCCAATGCCGCACGCTGTCATGGCGGGCCAGCGCGCCCGGAGGCCGTCAAGCAGTAGCCCAGCCAGCAAATCGCCCGATGTTTCGCCGGCGACCATAGCGAATGTCGCCCCCACGCTTTTCACTTCGTGTAATGCACTGCCCCCCGAAGGGGCTAATTTCCCTAGGGGCGGCCCGTCGGGAAATTGCGGCGCATTAAGCATAGGACCCTAGCGAACAATGCCGCGCTGCGGCGATGTGTGCTCTAGAAACGTGACCATCATCTGCACGTCGGGCAATGCTTCTGGGTGCTTTTCTGCGAGCCCGGCAATCTGCGTTTTAGCCTGCGCCAGGGTCAGGTCTTCACGGTACAAGGCCTTGTGCATGGCCTTGACTGCCGCAATCCGTTCAGCTGAAAACCCGCGCCGGCGCAAGCCTTCAAAGTTCATGGAACGTGCTTCTGCCGGCTGGCCTTGCGACATGACGAAGGGCGGTAAATCTGCAAGCAGCAGCGAGCACATGGCGGTCATGCTGTGCGCACCCACACGTACAAACTGATGCACCACCGTAAAGCCACCGAGAATGACCCAGTCACCAATATGCACATGCCCGGCCAGCTGCGTGTTGTTGGCGAAAATCGTCTGGTTGCCGACCTGGCAGTCATGCGCCAGATGCACGTAGGCCATGACCCAGTTGTCATCGCCAACGCGGGTAACGCCAGCATCACCGGGAGAGCCAATATTGAAGGTGCAGAATTCGCGGATGGTATTGCGGTCGCCAATAACCAGCTCGCAGGGTTCACCGGCGTATTTTTTGTCTTGCGGAATGGCACCCAGCGAGTTGAACTGGAAGATGCGGTTGTCACGCCCTATACTGGTGTGGCCTTCAATCACGCAGTGCGGGCCAACCGTGGTGCCAGCCTTGATGCTGACATACGGCCCGATAACGCTGTACGGGCCGACGCTGACGGATGGGTCGAGCTGGGCCCTAGGGTCAATGATGGCAGTCGGGTGAATACCTGTTGGCGTAGCCGCTATACCTGTTATGGTTGTAGCAGCAGAGCTCTGCGTCATGTCTTGCTCGCTTGACACTTTAAGCAATAGTTCGCATCGTACACATCAGCTCTGCCTCGCAAGCGATGTGCTCACCCACGCGTGCCACGCCCTTGAACTTGAAAACGCCCGCCTTCATGCGCTCCAGCGTTACGTCCATGATGAGTTGATCGCCAGGTTCCACGGGGCGCTTGAAGCGGGCAGCATCAATGCCTGCGAAGTAGTAAACGGTTTTGTCATCAGGTGCTTGCCCGAGCATGTCAAATGCCAATAAAGCAGCGGCTTGCGCCATAGCTTCCAGCATCAAGACACCAGGCATCACGGGACGATGTGGAAAGTGCCCGACGAAGAAAGGCTCATTGATGGTGACGTTTTTAAGCGCCTTGATGCGTTTGCCTTTTTCAATTTCTAGCACCCGGTCAACCAACAAAAACGGGTAGCGATGCGGTAGCTGCTTGAGAATCTGGTGAATGTCCATCATGATTTTTCTTCTATAGATGCAGGGAGATTTTTAAACTGGATTTCAAGGTGTTTAAGTCGCTCGCGAAGGGCCGAGAGCTGCTTGAGGCTGGCTGCGTTTTTTTCCCACTTCGCATTGTCGTCGATAGGAAACAGGCCAGTGTAGTTTCCGGGCTTCAGGATTGAACGCGTCACGACGGATGCGGCAGAAATATGAACCTGGTCTGCCAGCGTCAAATGCCCGAGTACGACAGCGCCGCCACCTAGCGTACAGTGCGCACCAATTCGCGCGCTGCCCGCAACGCCAACGCAGCCGGCCAAGGCTGAATGCGCGCCAATATGTACGTTGTGGCCGATCTGGATCAGGTTGTCAAGCTTGACACCATCTTCAATCACCGTGTCCTGCATGGCACCGCGGTCGATACAGGTATTGGCACCAATCTCGACATCGTTGCCGATACGCACGGCACCCAGCTGTTCGATCTTTTCCCAGCGTCCCTGATGCGGTGCAAAGCCGAAGCCGTCAGCACCCACGACCACGCCAGGGTGAATGATGCAACGCTCACCCACGCTACAGCTGTCACCCAGCGTGACACGGGCAGAAAGGCAACTGCCCTCGCCTACCCGTGCATTTTTCCCAATCACACAGTGTTCCCCGATGCGCGCGCCAGAGCCGATCACGGCACCAGAGCCTATGCAGGCAAACGCGCCCACAGACACGCCTGGCGCAACCTGGGCCAGCGGATCAATGAACGCGGCGGGATGGATGGCAGGGGCAGACTCGACGCTGTGATGACGCTTCCATATCTGCGTGATACGCGCAAAATAATAATAAGGGTCGTCCACCACGATACAGCTGCCACGCTCAATGGCAGCCGACTCGAATGAAGGCGCGACGACAACGCATGCCGCAGATGAATGCGCGAGTTGCGCTATATATTTGGGGTGGCTCAGGAAAGTCAGTTCCCGGCTTGTAGCCTTCTCCAGCGAGGACAGGCCTTCAATCAGCAGATTGGCATCACCTACCAGGCGTGCATCGAACTCGGCTGCCAGTGCATCAACGATAGCAGCGAGTTTTATAGCCATGCGACACCTGCGCCGTGGCGTGGTTTTTTGCTGCAGCGCCGATTATCTGCCAGTAGTGGCATTCAGCGACTTGAGCACTTTATCGGTGATGTCGTGCTTGGGGTTGACGTAGACCGCTTCCTGAAGAATTAGGTCGTATTTTTCAGCATCCGCGAGTGCCTTGATGACCTTGTTCGCGCGCTCTATGACCTGTTGAAGCTCTTCATTTTTGCGTGCATTGAGGTCTTCCTGGAACTCACGGCGTTTGCGCTGAAAATCCCTGTCCTGATCCACAATCTGCTTTTGCCGCGTATTGCGCTGGGTTTCGGACAGGGTAGGTACTTCACGCTCAAATTTGTCGGACAGCGTTTTGATCTGTGTCGCGACATCGTTCAGGTCTTTCTCGCGCTTGCCGAATTCGGTCTCCAGCTTGGTCTGCGCAGCCTTTGCCGAATTCGCTTCCCGGAAAATACGATCCAGATTGACAATCCCGACCTTGAACTCCTGCGCACTGGCAGAAAAGCCAGCCAGTGCAATCACGGAGCCCAGTAATAGTTTGCGTGAAATGTTCTTCATTAGAAAGATGTACCAATCTGGAATTGAAAGCGCTCTATTCTATCGCCTTCTTTTTTACGTAAAGGGTTGGCAATAGCAAAGCGTAAAGGACCTACAGGCGATATCCAGCTGACACCGACACCGTAGGATGCACGAATTTCGGTAAAGCTGTATTTCTCGTTTTCTCCAAATACATTACCAGCATCCACAAATGCAAACATGCGCAGAGTACGGTCATTGCCCGTACCCGGGAATGGGGCTATCAGCTCTGCATTGAGTGTGATCTTTTTGGGGCCACCCGTAGCAAGACCGTTATCACGCGGGCCGAGCGATCCCTGCTGGAATCCCCTGACCGAGCCAAGACCGCCCGATGAGAAATTCTTGAAAACCGGGAAAGGCCGATTGTTCAGGCCCTTGCCCCATCCGAGTTCGCCATTGAGGGCAACGGTAAACTGCTTGTTGAGCGGAATGTACTGCTGGATCTGGTAATTTGTGCGTGCATAACGTGCATTACCCGCCAAACTGACATCGCCAAAAACCCGCTGGAAGCGCCCTTTGGTTGGCACCAGCGCACTGTCGCGGCTGTCTCGTGTCCAGCCGACCGTAAGCAGTGTGGCGGTACTCGTAAAACCAAACAGATTGGCGTAATTCTGGTACGTCACTGGTAAGGCAAAGAAGCCAGGTTCGATCGTGAGGCGCTCGTAGCCAGCACCAAAATAAACCGTATCGATCTCGGTAAACGGCACACCAAAGCGTATGCTGGTACCGGTTGTTTTCAGTCCATAGTCGCCACCCTGACCATCCAGCGGACGGCTGGTACGGTAGTAGAGATCCAGCGCGCGCGAAATACCGTCCGCCGTGAAATAGGGGTCAACCGTACTCAGAACCAACTGGCGGTTGATTCTGCTTGTATTGACTTGAACACCCAGATATTGACCGGATCCAAACACGTTTTCCTGTTTGATACCAAAGCTCAAGGACAATTTTTCAGCGCTTGAAAACCCTAGCCCCAGCGTCAGGTTGCCGGTTGGTTTTTCAACCACATTGACTGTCACGTCCACCTGGTCGGAGGTTCCGGTGACATCCTGGGTATCGACATTGACTTCGGTAAAAAAACCGAGACGGTCAACACGGTCACGGGAAAGCTTGATCTTGTCACCGTCGTACCACGACGACTCGAACTGCCTGAACTCACGGCGCACCACCTCATCACGGGTGCGGCTGTTACCCACCACATTGATGCGTCGGACGTAGGCGCGACGCGAGGGGTCACCCTGTAGGACAAAAGCGACGCGATTATTGATGCGGTCGATTTCCGGCATGACATCGACCTTTGCAAATGCGAAACCGAAAGTGCCAAAGTAATCGGCGAAAGCCTTGGTTGTCTCGGTAACCGTGTCTGCGTTATAGGCTTCACCCGGCTTGATTCTGACCAGTGATTTGAATTCTTCTTCCTTGCCGATGTAGTTGCCGTCCAGCTTGATACTGGACACCAGAAAGCGCTCACCCTCGGTCACATTGATGCTGATACTGACATCCTGCTTGTCGGGGGAGATCGCCACCTGCGTGGAGTCAATCTTGAATTCAAGATAGCCGCGCGCCAAATAGTAGGAACGCAGGCTTTCGATATCGGCATTGAGCTTGGCACGTGAATAGCGGTTTGACTTGGTGTACCAGCTCATCCAGCCGCCAGTGTCCAGATCAAACAGGTTGCGCAGGGTGGACTCGCTGAACGCCTTGTTGCCGACGATGTGTATTTCCTTGATTTTTGCGATGTCGCCTTCGGTCACATTAAAGGTGAGGTTGACGCGGTTGCGCTCGATCGGCGTGACGGTGGTGACGATTTCGACACCATACATGCTGCGGTTGATGTACTGGCGCTTGAGCTCCTGCTCGGCCTTGTCAGCCAGCGATTTGTCGAAAGGCTGCCCGTCGTTGAGGCCGATTTCCCTCAGCGCTTTTTTAAGCACATCCTTGTCAAACTCCTTGCTGCCAACAAAGTCGACATCTGCAATCGTTGGGCGCTCTTCGACAATCACCACCAGCACATCCCCGCTGACTTCCAGGCGCACATCCTTGAAAAGGCCCAACCCAAACAAGGCACGAATGGCCGTGGAGCCTTTGTCATCGTTATAGGTTTCACCGACCCTGAAGGGAAGCGACGCAAATATGGTTCCCGGCTCCACACGCTGCAAGCCCTCAATCCGGATGTCCCGCAGCGTAAAGGGATCAACTGCCCAGGCCGAGTGGGCTATCAACAGGCTGGCCGCAATGGCGGACACGGTTCGAAGTTTGAATCGATTGAATTGTTTTTGCATGAACTTTAGGTGTTAGCCTGGATACAGATTTGGATACTTTGGTACTAGCCAAGGAGCCGGGTAATGTCATTAAACAGGGCCACCGACATCATGCCCAGCAGAACCGCAACGCCGCCGCGCTGCAATCTGCCCATCCACGCATCAGACACGCTTTTCCCAGTGACTGCCTCCCAAAGATAATACATCAGGTGACCGCCATCCAGAACCGGCAGAGGCAGCAAATTAAGCACGCCGAGACTCACGCTGATCAGCGCCAGAAACAGCAGATAGGCCGTCCAGCCCAGGCTGGCAGACTTGCCGGCGTAGTCTGCAATCGTCAGCGGCCCGCTGAGGTTTTTCAGGGAGGCCTGTCCGACCGCCATCTTCGCTATCATTTTCAGGGTCAACAAAGAGACCTCCCAGGTGCGAACAGTACCCTGCCACAGGCCCTCAAAGATGCCATAGCGAACGTTGACAAATTGGGGCGGTGCACCAACGTAGGCTCCGATGCGGCCAACGACGATCTTGCCGTCCTGGCGCGCCTCGGGCGTAATCGGTAACTCGATGCTTTGCCCAGCACGCAGGATTTTCCAGTTTTGCGCCAGGGCTGCAGGCGGGTTGGCACCAAGCTGCACCGAGCTGCGTATGGTTTCCCGCAATTGCTGACCGTCCACGATAGCGGTGCGGCCTACCTGCTGAACTACATCACCCGCACGCAGACCGGCTTTGTCTGCAACACTGCCAACCATCACATCGCCTATGACCGGCTGCGTCCAGGGGCCCAGAATGCCGATCTTGCGAAACATCTGCGGGTCTGCATCGCTGGCATTCATCTGGCTCAGCTTAAGCAGCACTTCACGCGTTGGCAGATCCGCAGCCTGCGAGGCAGACGAGTCCAGGCTGATCGCCAGACGCACGTCACGGCCATTGAGCGCGCCTTGCGTCAAACGCCAGCGCAAATCCTCAAAAGAACGTACAGACTCCAGTTGCTCGCCATCAAACGCAGCGCGGGCCACCAGCTCTTGCCCGCGCAAGCCTGCGCGATCAGCTATCGAGCCTGCCACCGGGCTGGCCAGTATGGCCATGGGCTCCTGCTGGCCGCTCCAGTTGACGATGCTGTACAGCACAATGGCCAGCAACAAATTGGCTGCCGGGCCAGCCGCAACCACCGCAGCCCGCGACCTCAAGGGCTGGGTATTGAAAGCCAGATGGCGTTCAGACTCATCGACCGGAGCCTCGCGCTCGTCCAGCATCTTCACGTAGCCGCCCAGCGGCAGCATGCCGATGGAGAATTCGCAAGGGTTGCCTTTTAGCCGCCAGGTGTAAATCGGCTTTCCAAAACCAATGGAAAACTTCAGCACCTTGATGCCGTACGCCACCGCGACCCGGTAATGGCCGTATTCATGTACCGCAATCAGCACCCCGAGGGCAACCACAAAAGCAAGCAGGGTCAACATGTCAAACCTTCAGATGTTCAGGGCCCATAAGCGATTGTGCTGGCAATATCACCAGCAATGGCACGCGCCTGGGCATCAAGAGCCAGCAAATCGTCCATGCCGCGTATTTCAGATACTGCAAGCCGATCCAAAGTTGCACGGTTTACATGGTGAATCTGGTCAAAGCGTATACGTTTTTCCAGAAATGCCGCAACCGCAATCTCATTGGCTGCGTTCAGTATTGCCGTACTGCCGGTGGGGGCGGCCAGCACTTCCCATGCAAGTTGCAGCCCCGGAAAGCGCTGATGGTCGGGTACTTCAAACGTCATGGTTGCCAGCGCCTTGAAGTCCAGCGCCTGCGCGCCCGAGGCGATTCTGCCCGGCCAGGCCAGGCCATAGGCTATTGGCACCCGCATGTCGGGTGTACCCAGCTGTGCAACCACCGAGGTGTCACGGTACTGCACCATCGAGTGAATGATGCTTTGCGGATGGATGACCACTTCAATTTGCGCAGGGACGAGGCCAAACAGGTATTTGGCCTCAATGACTTCCAGCGCCTTGTTCATCATGGTCGCCGAATCAACGGAAATCTTGCGCCCCATCACCCAGTTGGGGTGCGCACAAGCCTCGTTGGGGGTGACATGGCGCAAGGTAGCCGGATCGCGCGTGCGAAACGGCCCGCCAGAGGCTGTCAGGATAATTTTTTCAACCCGCGCGGCCCATGTTGAAGGATCTTCGGGCAATGACTGGAAGATGGCGGAATGCTCGCTGTCGATCGGCAGCAACTGCGCAGCCCCGGCTGCTACCGCCTGCATGAAAACATCGCCGCCAACCACCAGCGCCTCCTTGTTGGCCAGCAACAGGCGCTTGCCGGCTTTGGCAGCAGCCATACAAGGGCTTAAGCCAGCTGCACCGACGATGGCCGCCATCACGGCATCAACATCATCGTGGGACGCTATCATTTCAAGAGCCGCTTGACCCCATAAAACAATGGTTTCAAGCCCATTGGCCTTTACTTTTTCAGCCAGATCGCGCGCATGCGGCTGGCTGACCATGACGGCGTAACGCGGTTTGAAGCGTGCGCACTGCGCCAGCATCAAATCGGTTTGCGAGGCGGCGCTGAGTGCGAATACCTCAAAAAGGCCGGGATGCGCCGCGATCACATCGAGCGTGTTGACCCCCACTGATCCGGTAGAACCAAGAATGGTGATGCGCTGCTTTTTATCTGCCATACAAACCTAAAAACTGACCAGCATCATGGCCAGCGGCAGGGTGGGCAGCAAGGCATCGACCCGGTCCAGCACACCACCGTGGCCGGGCAACAGGCCACTCGAATCCTTGGCTCCAGCGCTGCGTTTGATGAGCGACTCAACCAGGTCACCCACCACGCTCATGGCAGCCAGAAAAACCACCGCCAGCAGCATCACGATGACTCCGTGCTGGGCCCAAAGGCGCGCATAGAGGCTGCCACCAAAACCGGCCATCTGGCGATCCAGCGCAAGCCATGCAAATGCCAGCACGACGACCCCGACCATACCACCCCAAACACCCTCCCAGCTTTTACCGGGGCTGATGCCGGGAGCCAGCTTGCTTTTGCTAAACCGGCCACCAAAAGTGCGACCTGCAAAGTAGGCAAAAATATCAGCCACCCACACCAGCAGCAATACCGATAGCAGGAAGTTGATGCCTATCACTCGGGCCTGCGCAATCGCCAGCCACGCCAAAAACAGCACCACCACGCCGCCCAACAAACGCAGCGCTTTGGGCAAGCGCGCCCAACCAGGAACACCCAGCCGCAAAAGTCCGGCACCCGCCATCACCCATGCCGCACCCACAAAGACCCACAGCATTTGCAGCGGCTTTTCAAGCAGCCCGAAGTACCACGCCAGCACGCATAGCAACGCAGTAGCGGAGGCCAAAAATATTGAAAAAACCTGACCACATCCGTTCAGGCGACCCCACTCCCATCCGCCAGCAGCAATCAGCACCAGAGCAACGAGACCAAAGGGGAATGGCGTTGAATAAAAAAGCGCGGGTAACAACACCGCAAGCAAGGCCATCGCCGTGATGACGCGCTGCTTAAGCATTCGACGATCCCATCAATCCCATCAAGCGAGCCTGACTTTCTGATCCAGCGTGTGGCTTTTTACCGAAGCACCCAGCTGCGCCGATGTTTGCCCAAGGCGCCCGAAGCGCCGCTCCCGGCCATTAAACACGGCAATAGCTTCATCAAGCGCCACGTCATCAAAGTCTGGCCACAGCTTGTCTGTAAAAACCAACTCTGAATAAGCCGCCTGCCACAGCAAAAAGTTGCTGATGCGAAACTCGCCGCCCGTGCGTATCAGCAGGTCAGGGTCGGGCACATGCGCCAAAGCCATGGCACGGTCCAGCGACAGCTCGGTGATGGCCTCACCACTGCTGGCCAGCTTTTGGGCAGCCTGGGCAATGTCCCAACGGCCACCGTAGTTAAAACAAACGTTCAGGACGAGGCGCTGGTTGTCAGCTGTGTCGGCTTCAGCCTGAGCCAGCCCCGCCTGCACCTTGGCTGAGAGTCGCTGCCTGTCACCGACAAAATACAGCCGCACACCGTTGGTTTTCAAACGCGGTACTTCGGGCGACAAAGAAAGCGCCAAAAGCTCCATCAAACCGGAGACCTCATCGGTAGGACGGTTCCAGTTTTCCGACGAAAACGCGAAAACCGTGAGCACCGAAATACCGCGATCAACACAGTTTTGAACGCAGCGCCGCAACACGTCAACACCCTGCTTGTGCCCTGCAATGCGCGGCAAAAAGCGCTTGTTGGCCCAGCGGCCATTGCCATCCATAACGATGGCAATGTGATGCGGAACCGCGCCAGAATTGGAGGCCACCATGGATAGCGTCAGGCCGCGCTGGTTATTGGGGTCAGACACCAATTTCGCTGCGGTGCGACGCACCAAGCCCGCAGGGCAAGCCAAGGGCTTGGCAAATTTGGGCTCTGACCCCAAAAACCAGCGCCGGGCCGCCCCAAGAAAAAATGCGCCCCCTCGGGTGGCAGAGAGCTACGCGAAGCGAGCGAACGTGGGGGTTTCATCTTTAGACAGCCATGATGTCTTGTTCCTTGCCAGTGACAAGCTTGTCAACTTCGACAATGAAACGGTCTGTCGATTTTTGAATTTCGTCCTGCGAGCGGCGCTCATCGTCTTCCGAGACCAGCTTGTCCTTGACCAGCTTTTTGATGCCGTCGTTCGCGTCGCGGCGCAGGTTGCGAATCGCCACTTTGGCGTGCTCGCCCTCACCGCGCACAATCTTGGTGAGCTCTTTGCGGCGCTCCTCGTTCATGGCTGGCATGGGAACGCGAATCAGGTCACCCTGAGCTGCCGGGTTAAGACCCAAGTCTGAGTCACGAATGGCTTTTTCAATCTTCGCGCCCATGCCTTTTTCCCAGGGAGACACGCTGATGGTGCGGGCATCTAACAGCGACACATTAGCCACCTGACTGATGGGCACCATGGAGCCGTAATAGTCCACCCGTACGGTGTCTAACAGGCCCGGGTTGGCGCGACCCGTGCGGATTTTAGTCAACCCACCCTTGAACGAGTCAATCGACTGCTGCATTTTTTGTTCTGCATTCTGCTTGATCTCAACGATGTTCATACTTGAAACTCCGAATTGTCTGACTTGGCGAAAACCAAGCTCCTAGACATGCACCAGCGTACCTTCATCTTCGCCCTGTACGACGCGTTTGAGTGCGCCATTCTTCAACATACTGAAAACCTTGATAGGCAGCTTTTGGTCGCGGCAAAGGGCAAACGCCGTGGCATCCATCACCTGTAGATTTTTACCCATTGCTTCGTCAAAAGTGATGCTGGCATAGCGCGTGGCCTTAGGGTCTTTTCTAGGATCTGCACTATAAACGCCATCGACCTTGGTGGCCTTGAGCACAATCTCCGCGCCGATTTCAGCGCCGCGAAGAGCTGCAGCGGTATCAGTAGTGAAAAAAGGATTACCGGTTCCGGCGGCAAAAATGACAACCTTGCCTTCTTCCAGATATTGCAGCGCCTTGGGCCGAACATAAGGCTCGACGATGCGCTCAATGCCGATAGCCGACATTACACGCGGCGTGAGTCCCGCCTTGTCCATGGTGTCGCCAAGGGCCAGCGCATTCATCACGGTAGCCAGCATACCCATGTAGTCGGCGGTGGCGCGGTCCATGCCGACCGAGCCGCCCGCCACACCGCGAAAGATGTTGCCGCCACCAATAACGACCGCCACCTGAACACCCATACGGGTGATTTCAGCGATTTCTTCGACGATGCGCACAATGGTGGCGCGGTTGATGCCAAAGGCATCGTCGCCCATTAAGGCCTCACCTGACAGTTTTAACAAGATTCGCTTGTAGGCTGGCATCCGGGGACTTTCTTGGAAATTGGGTTGTGGTGAAGTTTAGCGGCCTTCCGGCTGGTATTTGAAAAAATCAGGCAGCTTTGGCAGCAGCGATCTGTGCAGCCACTTCAGCCGCAAAGTCATTTACCTTTTTCTCCATGCCTTCGCCCACCACGTACAGGGTGAAGGATTTCACTGCGGTTGCTTTTTCTTTCAGCATTTGCTCAACCGTCTGCTTGTCGTTTTTGACAAAGTTCTGACTGTGCAGGCTGACTTCTTTCAGGTACTTCTGTACACCGCCTTCGATGCGCTTGGCAACGATTTCAGCCGATTGCACGGGCTTGCCTGCTGCCGTGGCCACAGACGCATCTTCAGCCGCCTTGGCTGCCGCAACGGAACGCTCTTTGGCGACCAGTTCGGCAGGCACGTCGCTACTTGCCAGCGACACCGGCTTCATGGCGGCAACGTGCATGGCAACGTCTTTGGCAGCGGCCTCATCCCCGTCAAATTCAACCACCACGCCAATCCGCGTGCCGTGCAGGTAAGAAGCCAGCTTGCCACTTGCAAAACGTTTGAAGCGGCGCACCGACATGTTCTCGCCGATCTTGCCGATCAGGCCCTTGCGCACGTCTTCAACCGTCGGGCCAAAGCCGTCCATTAAAAGCGCCATGGCACCAATCGCGACCATGTCTGCCGGGTTGTTTTTAACGATGCCAACGACTACCGCATCGGTGAAGGCTAAAAAGCTGTCGTTTTTGGTAACGAAGTCGGTTTCGCAGTTGATCTCGACCAGTGCGCCTACTTTAGCGTCACCTTCGCCTTCGGCGTGATACGCAATCACGCCTTCAGCCGTCACGCGGGAAGCCGCCTTGCCAGCCTTGCTGCCGAGCTTGACGCGCAGGATTTCTTCTGCTTTTTCGAAGTTGCCATCAGCCTCGGTGAGTGCTTTTTTGCACTCCATCATGGGGGCACCAGTCTTGGCGCGCAGTTCTGCGACCATGCTTGCGGTAATAACCATTTCCAATTCTCTCCGTTTGTTTTTTGCGGGTTATTGGGGTCAGACGCCAATTTCATTGCGGTGCGTTGCACCGCCCCCGAAGGGCGTGCCGGAGGCACGATGAATTTGGACTCTGACCCCAATAACCCTAAATTATCTTTAACTTGTAAAAAAGGGGCTACGCGAGCCCCTCTGACAAACTTTCCGCGCCTGGTTCAGATCCAGCGATACCGGAATCAATCAGGCAGCAGCAGGCACTTCAACAAATTCGTCCGCGCTTTCAGGCTGAACCATCTTGACCACTTCGCTTGATGCGTTGGCGCGGCCTTCAATGATGGCATCGGCAATGCCACGTGCGTACAGCGCCACAGCCTTGGACGAGTCATCGTTGCCGGGGATCACGTAGTCAATGCCGATAGGCGAATGGTTGGTATCAACCACACCGATCAGGGGAATACCGAGCTTTTGGGCTTCGAGAATCGCGATTTTGTGAAAGCCCACGTCGATCACGAAAATCGCATCTGGCAAGGCGGCCATGTCTTGAATGCCGCCTATGTTTTTTTCAAGCTTTTCGATTTCGCGCTTGAAAGTGAGTTGTTCTTTTTTGCTGACGGTGTCAAGGCCGGCTTCTTGCTGGGCTTTCATTTCCTTCAGGCGCTTGATGGATACTTTGACTGTTTTGAAGTTGGTCAACATGCCGCCCAGCCAGCGCTGGTCAACGAAAGGTACGCCAGCGCGCTTGGCCTCTAGCGCCACAATTTCGCGCGCCTGGCGCTTGGTGCCGACCATCAGGATGGTGCCGCGGTTGGCCGACAGCTGCTTGACGAACTTCATCGCGTCCTGGTACATCGGCAGCGATTTTTCCAGGTTGATGATGTGGATACGGTTGCGATGGCCGAAGATATACGGGGCCATCTTGGGGTTCCAGAAGCGGGTTTGGTGTCCGAAATGAACGCCAGCTTCCAGCATTTCACGCATGGTGGTTGACATATGAATACTCCAAAAGGTTGTGTCTAAAATCAGCGCTTATCACCTATAAGCCAGAAGTTCTTCAGAAAATTCCAAAAATTCCGAGAAGTGTCCTCTAGCCAACCGGCAACACCTTATGTGGCTGATTTGCGATTTACCCTACAGTAGGCAAAATCGCCATCTGCAAAGCCATTCGAGTATAACACCTCCCGCCCAATGAACCAGCCCCTCCTAGCCGCCAACATCCACAGTACCCGTCAGGCCATCCAGGCCGACAAGAGCTACCTAAGCGACATTCTTGAGCAAGCCCGTGCGGTAGCCCAAAGCGATGCATGTCGCCATGTTTTCATGCCTGGCCAGCTAGAGACGACCTTTTCACCTCCCAATCTTGACTTGAGCCTGCCTCTGGCGGGTATTACGGTTTCAACCAAGGATTTGTTCGATATTGCCGGGCAGACCACTGCTGCCGGCTCAACGGTGCTGGCCAATGCGCCCGCTGCAAGCACCGACAGCGCCGCCGTTGCCCGCCTGCGTGCTGCCGGTGCCGTGCTGACAGGCCGCACCAACATGGTCGAGTTTGCCTTTTCAGGTGTCGGCATCAACCCGCATTACGGCACGCCCGTCAACCCGGCGGACACCAGCGTTGAACGCATTCCCGGTGGCTCGTCGTCTGGCGCGGCAGTGTCGGTTGCCACGGGTGCCGCGCTCATCGGCCTGGGCTCTGACACGGGAGGCTCCATCCGCATTCCTGCCGCGCTGTGCGGCATCGTCGGCTTTAAAAGCACCGCCCGACTGGTACCAACCACAGGTGCCCTGCCGCTGTCCACCAGCCTTGACACGGTATGCGCCCTGACGCGATCGGTACGCGATGCCATCACGGCGCATGAAGTTCTGGCCGCACGCAGCGTCGTGTTGGCTGGCAAGCCGCTTTCAAGCTGCCGCTTTGCAATAGCTCGCACACTGATGCAGGACGGCATGGACGCTACCTGCGCAACGGCTTTTGAGCGTGCCCTAAAAACCTTGCGACTGGCAGGCGCGCAGATCGAAGACATCGCACTGCCAGAGATCAATGAACTGGCCAGCATCAATGCCACAGGTGGCGTGGCTGCCGCCGAGAGCTACACCTGGCATCGCAAGCTGATAGCCGAACACGTTGCCGAATACGACCCCCGTGTAGCCCTGCGCATACTGCGCGGTGCCAGCATGAGCGCAGCCGACTATATAGACTTGGTGGCAGCTAGGTGCGCATGGATCATTCGTATGCAGGTACAGCTTGCAGGTTTTGATGCCGTGCTGTCGCCCACTGTGCCCATCGTCGCAGCCCCGATTGCCAGCCTGCTGAGCGACGATACCGAGTTTTTCAGGGTCAACGGCCTGCTGCTGCGCAACACGGCGGTGGTTAACATGCTTGATGGCTGCGGCATTTCGTTGCCCTGCCAGCAAAGCGGCGAACTGCCGGTTGGCCTGATGCTCTGGCACGCGGCCCTGCATGATGATGCAGTGCTTGATGCGGCGCTCCAGATTGAAGCGGCGTTGGCAAGTTCGCTATAAATTTAATGCAAAAAATCACCACCGCAACAAGCCACCCGCTTTTCAGCGCGGCAGCCACGCGCATGCTAGAGCGCGCCACACAGGCGCAGTTGCTACCCCACACACTGATGCAGCGGGCGGGCCTGGCGGTGGCGCGTTTGGCGCTGGCGCTGGGGCCGCATGCCCAATGCATCTGGGTCGCTTGCGGGCCCGGCAACAACGGCGGTGATGGTTTTGAGGCGGCTATGCACCTGCACCAGTGGGGCAAGCGTGTTGTGGTGACGTGGACCGGTCTGCCTGCGGGCCGGACGGCACTGCCACCTGATGCGCAGGCTTCACAGGCCCGAGCACTGGCAGCCGGTGTGCCGATGGCTGATCAACCGCCGCCTGACTTTGATTTTTGTATTGATGCCCTGCTCGGCATTGGCGCAAACATCGACAAAATAGACGCTGAGGCGCATGACAAGCGCCCCATCAACACGCTCATGGCGCAATGGCTGGGCATCATGCAAGCCAGCGGCAAGCCGACTCTAGCGGTTGATATTCCCACCGGACTGAATGCAGATACCGGGCACTCAGCAGCCACTTTTTCACCTTATTTTCAGCGTTTTACCCTCAGTTTGCTGACCTTAAAGCCCGGTTTGTTCACCGCCAGTGGGCGAGACAGCGCAGGGGAAGTCTGGTTTGATGATCTGGGCGTTCATTGCACTGAGGCCGCAGCAGGCCCCACGGCAATCCTGCTGGGCAAAGATCAAGTCACGCGACGAGTACCCAAAAGCGCAGCGCCCCAAGCCAGTCACAAAGGCAGCTTTGGCGATGTAGCCGTGCTGGGTGGCGAATCAACGCCGCGCAGCCACATGGCAGGTGCCGTATTGCTCGCCGCACGCGCAGCGCTACATGCAGGTGCAGGGCGCGTGTTCGTCGCCCTGCTGGGTGACGAGAGTTTGGCTGCCGATTTAAGCGTTGACCCACAGCAACCCGAGCTGATGTTTCGCAGCCCGGAGGCGCTAGCCCTTACCAGCCAAGTCATCGTGTGTGGCTGCGGTGGTGGTGAGGCCATCAAAAGCGTATTGGCCAAAGTGCTCTCAAACGCGCCGCGCGCAGTGCTGGATGCGGATGCGCTGAATGCTATTTCCAACGATAGCTCGCTGCAAACATTGCTGGTTGCCAGAAACGCGCGCGGCTACAAAACCGTGCTGACACCTCATCCGCTGGAAGCCGCGCGCCTGGCTGGCACAACAGCGGCTGCGGTACAAGCCGACCGCATGGCGGTTGCCTGCGCGCTGGCAGAGCGCTTTCAGTGCATTGTGGTACTCAAGGGTTCAGGCACAGTTATCGCTGCGCCCGGCGAGTTGCCAGCCATCAACGCCAGTGGTTGCGCGCTACTGGCTAGCGCCGGTACCGGGGACGTGCTCGCAGGCATGGTGGGGGCTTACCTGGCCGCTGGCCTGAGTGCTTTTGAGGCGGCTTGCGGGGCGGTGTTTGTACACGGGGATTTAGCCGACGTTTGGCTTCGGCAAAGGCCCGGCGAAGTGCTGACGGCATCGGCGTTGGCTAATCGTTTCTAGCCACCGGTAGTTCGGTCACCAGCTCTTTGTATCAGCCGGTAAAAAACGCCCTCACGCTTTCCTGTACCAACGCATTGGGCGCATGCAATGTGACAAGTGTGTAGCTGCCCGAGCTAAACCCGTAGCAGCACCACGTTGCCAAGCACCATGGCCACCCAAAAAAGTGTTACCCAATTTTGAACCACACCTCCCTCAGTCGTTGCTGCGTTGCGCGACCGCTTCGGCCTCCATGCGCGGATTGGCCTGCCGGCGTGTGAGCACCAGCAGGATGATTCCGCCGCTACCAAGGACGGCGACGCCGATCCAGGCTGCGTTGAATCCGCCCGCGGCCTGGCTGCCGACATAGGACAGGCTGGACCAGAGCATGTAGGCACAGCTCAGGCAAAACAGCAGCGGCAGCAGCGGATACAGCGGGACCTTGAATGGACGCGGCGCCGCAGGGTCGCGGAGGCGCAAGACAAACAAGGAAATGCCGGTGAGCAGGAAAAACAGCCAGAACACCGGAGCGGTGTATTCGACCATCGCCCTGAAGCCACCGCCGAAGGCCTGCCCGATACCGACCAGGACCAGCGCGAACACGCCCTGCACCAGCAGGCCGGCGAACGGAGTGCTGCGTTCGGCGTTCCAACTGCTGAGCGCGCGCAGTTGCGGCCAGTCGGCCCCGAACGCATAGTTGGTGCGCGCCCCGACGATCATCGTAGCGTTGATCGAGGTCAGCGCAGCAATCACCACAATCAGCGCGATCAGCACTTCGCCGGTGCGGCCGAACGCCGCCTTGAGCAGATCGGCGCCGACCGCCTGCGACGCGGCCATGCCCTGCAGCCCGAGTACGGACCAGTAGGCCCAGTTGACCAGCAGGTACAGCACGGTGATCAGGACCACCGACAGCACCAGTACACGGACCATGCTGACGCGTTCTTTCAGCTCGGCGCTGATATAGGCCGCCTCATTCCAGCCGCCATACGTGAGCAATACGAATACCATGGCCAGCCCGAGGCTCTGGAGCGACAGCGCGGTGCCCGCCGCAGCCGGCGCCGCAGCGGCCAGCGGCACGATGGCGGGTGGCGTCCCGATCGCCAGCCACAAGGCGGCCCCGATAATCAGGATCAGGCCGGACACCTCGGATGCGGTCAAGAAGGTCTGCGTGACCGCGCTGCGATGCAAGCCGCGCAGATTGAGCCAGGTCAGGCCGAACACCGCCAGAGCGGCCCAGGTCGCGCTGCTATAGGGCCCGAGCCGCAGTATCTGCGTCATGTAGTCGCCGAAGACAAAAGCCAGCAGCGCGATCGACCCGGTGGTAATAACGGAAAAACGCGCCCAGGCGTAAAACAAGGCCAGGCGCTTGCCGTAGGCACGGGTTAAAAAATGGTAGTCGCCGCCGGCATGCGGATAGGCCGTCGCCAGTTCGGCGTAACACAGTGCGCCGATCAGCGAAATCACCCCGCCGGCTGTCCAGACCATGAACAACCAGAATTCCGACGGAACGTTTCCCGCCACCAGCGACGGCGCCTTGAATATCCCGGCGCCGATGACAATTCCGACGATGATGGCGATGGCGTGAAGTTGGCTCAGGCTGTGGCGTGGTGTCATGATGGAATGGGGGTTAGGTAGGTGAATGGAAATTGTCGATGTTGTTACGGCCCCCGCCCCGGTTCCGGGCAGAGGCGGCGGCTAGTACTGCGACCTGAAAGTAGCGGAACAAAATGAAAGTGATGGATTCACGCCCAGGGCAAGGCGCAAGCCGCAGCGAAGGCTGGCCGCCTTTGCAAGGGTTGCAACGCCGCTATGGGTGCGAAGGCGCGCTTTCATGTTTCGATATTTTCGGGTCGCAGTACTAGTCTGCGCCCAGGGCGTGGACCGCTCCAATCTTCTCCTGCGCGGTTTCGGCGGCTTCGGGGAAGGCCGGCGGCGCGTTGTCGCGGGTGGCTACAAAACGGGTTTTCCCATGCCGCGACGAGGTGACGCTCCCGGTCATGCGCTCGCCTTCGACCGTGCCGCTGAAATGCAACTGGTCGCCGTTCGCATCCCGGGTGGTAAAACTGATGGCGCTGCCGCGTAGCCGGGCATCTTGCAGACTGGCCTTGACGTCGCTGAATTGCGCTTCCCCTTCGATCGCCTGGAAGCGCTGGCGCAGCGTCCAGGCATGCGGGGCGGCCAGTTTTCCCGCCCGGTAACTGACCTTCCAGTCCCCGCCGGCGTGTGCCGGGACGATCCACAGGTAAGCCCGCGCATGGTCGACGGTGGCGGTCTCGTCGGGTTGCCATTCGGCCATGTCGAAGGACTGCGAAGTGACACGGGTGCCCGGCTTCATCTGCATCAGGATGGGGCGCAGTTTCAGGTTGAGGTTCGGCAACAGGTACATGGTGACGACGGTGGCATTCGAGAAGTCGCTGGCAAAAATGTCGGCGTGGCGGAACTCGACCTTGTCCTGCACCCCCGCTTCGCGCGCGCGGCGCTTCGACAGTTCCACCATGTCAGGGTTGTATTCCAGGCCCACCGCGCGCGCGCCAAAATTACGTGCTGCCGCAATCGCGATCTTGCCATCGCCAGAGCCCAGGTCCACCACAAAATCGTCCTTGCTGACCTCCGCCATGCGCAGCATCCGGTCGACCATCTTGTCTGGTGTCGGCACCCAGATCACATCCTTGCCCGCCTGGCCCGATCTCGGTTCGTAGGTGTCGGCGGTGGCTTGGGCAAGCGCGCCAGGAGACACAGCGCAGCTCATCAGGGCCAGGGTGATACAACGGATCTTATGTAGGGCATTCATGCGGATTTCTTTCGCGGTGGGGGTGGGGGACGTCCAGTTCTCGCTACAGTTCTGTAGTTCTACAATTTTACAATTCGGTTTTCCTTCTTCACGGAAGCCGACATTCTTCACGGAAATCGATTATGTTTCAATTAGAAAAAAGAGCGTGGTTCAAAAAGTAACGTTTTTGGGTAACACGGACAATGTAGAGTTTTTGGGGTCAGAGCCCAAATGCGACTAGCCTACGGCTCGCCCGGAGGGCGCGGTGCGATGCACCGCAGCGAAATTGGTGTCTGACCCGAATAACTCCTTTTGAATGGTTTGCTTATGACTCAACCGATGGTCACCCGAAAAAGTGTTACCCAATTTTGAAGCACGCCGCTCAACGCATCAAGCCACAGACTTAAGCGCAACCCGGGTGGCCGCGGTTGATGCCGCAAGGTCTTTAAACCGCAGCCTGATAGACACCTCAATCCCCGCCGCATCCAGCCCCAGCAGCGCCAGCAGTTTGGCCGAATCACCATGGTCGATGAATTCATCGGGCAGGCCCAGGTGCAGCATGGGTTTGCTGACACCAGCGGCTTGCAGCGCTTCACTGACTGCGCTGCCTGCACCGCCCATGATGGCACCCTCTTCTAGCGTGACAAGCGCGTCATGCGTAGCTGCCATCTGAAGCAGAAGATCAATATCCAGCGGCTTGGCCCAGCGCATGTTGATCACTGTGCAGCCGAGTTTTTCACCCGCCTGCAAGGCCGGGTAGAGCAGCGTGCCGAAGGCCAGTATGGCGATACTTGTACCTTGTGCGCCGCCTGCCGTGCGCTCTAGTCCCTTCAAACGTATTTCGCCTTTGCCGTAAGGCAGCGCATCCAGATTGGCTTCAGGTGCAATACCTGCCCCAGCACCGCGCGGGTAACGCACTGCCACCGGATGATTTTGTGCAAATGCCGAGCTCAGGAGCTTGCGGCACTCGCGCTCGTCGGCCGGGCAGGCAATGCCCATGTTGGGGATGCAGCGCAAATAGGCAATGTCATAGGCACCCTGGTGGGTGGCCCCATCGGCACCCACCAAGCCGGCGCGATCCAGCGCAAACACCACCGGCAGGTTCTGAATGGCCACATCGTGAATCAGTTGGTCATAACCGCGCTGCAAAAAGGTCGAGTAAATCGCCACCACAGGCTTGAGGCCTTCGCAGGCCATGCCTGCTGCAAACGTGACTGCGTGCTGCTCGGCAATCCCCACATCGTGGTAACGCTCTGGAAAGCGCTGGTGGAACTCCACCATGCCCGAGCCTTCGCGCATCGCCGGCGTGATGCCGACGAGACGCTTGTCTTTTTCGGCCATGTCGCAGAGCCAGCGGCCAAAGACCTGGGTGAAGGTCTGCTTCGCCGGTGCGGCGGATTTTTGCAGGCCCATGGCCGGGTCAAACTTGCCGGGGCCGTGGTAGGCCACCGGGTCGGCTTCAGCGAGCTTGTAGCCCTGGCCTTTTTTGGTCACCACATGCAAAAATTGCGGGCGGTCGCCGTTGGCCATGAGCTGCTTGATGTTCTCTAACGTGGGGATCAGTGACTCTAGGTCATGCCCGTCAATCGGGCCTATGTAGTTGAAGCCAAAATTTTCAAACAGCGTTGCCGGCACGACCATGCCCTTGGCGTGCGTCTTAAGCCGCTTGGCCAGCTCAAGCAGGGGCGGTGCAACACTGAGCACGTGCTTACCGACGTTTTTGACCGATGCATAAAACCGCCCGCTCATCAGTTGCGCCAGGTAGCGGTTCAGCGCGCCGACTGCCGGACTGATGCTCATGTCGTTGTCATTGAGCACCACCAGCAGCTTGCAGTTGTCGTGTACGCCAGCGTTGTTGAGCGCTTCAAACGCCATGCCTGCGCTCATGGCACTATCGCCAATAATGGCGACCGAATAACGGTCTTCACCTTTTTGTTTTGAGGCCAGCGCCATGCCGAGTGCGGCAGAAATCGAGGTCGATGCATGTGCGGTGCCAAAGGTGTCGTAAGGGCTTTCGTCACGGCGCGGAAAACCCGACAAACCGCCAAACTGGCGCAGGCTGTCCATGCGCTCACGCCGACCCGTGAGGATTTTGTGCGGATAGGTTTGATGGCCCACGTCCCACACCAGACGGTCATCAGGTGTGTTGAAAACATAGTGCAGCGCTACCGTCAACTCGACCGTACCGAGGTTGGAGCTTAAATGTCCGCCGGTTTTTGAAACGCTGTCTAGCAGGTAGGCGCGCAATTCGTCTGCCACAGACTTCATCTGTGTACGGGGCAGCCTGCGCAGGTCTGCGGGGCTGTTAATGGATGCTAGCAATGAAGTCATCGTGTGATTGGTTCGTAAGGGTTATTGGGGTCAGACACCAATTTCGCTGCAGTGCAAGCACTGCACCCTACGGGCGAGCCAAAGGCTCAGCGAATTTGGGCTCTGACCCCAAAAACCCTCTAATTATGACGGTTGACCAGCATGTCTGCCAGTGCGCGCAGGGCATCGGTGTTGTGAGGGCTATTGAGGTTAACTTTGTCGTCCATTTTGTCAAGGCTTGCCAGAGCTTTCGCCAGCAACTGCTGGGCATAGTCCCTTGAGGCATCCAGCCCCAGCAGCGATACAAAGGTGGGCTTGTTTTGATCGGCATCCTTGCCAGCGGTTTTACCCAGCGTGGCGGAGTCGGTGGTGACATCGAGAATATCGTCCACTACCTGAAACGCCAGGCCCACTGAGGCACCGTAGTCCCGCAGCGCCTCGCATACCGGTAAGCTGGCCTGACCGCAACTGGCCCCCATCAACACGCTGGCCTGTAGCAGCGCGCCGGTTTTGAGACGGTGCATTTCGTGCAACTGCACAGAAGTCAGAGGCAGGCCCACGCTGGCCAGATCTATCGCCTGCCCGCCCGCCATGCCCTGAAAGCCCGCCGCCTTGGCCAACATGCGGCACAGGCGTGCCTGCGTCGCCGCATCGACAGAGTCGTCGTCGGGCGTCAAAAATTCAAACGCCATGGCTTGTAACGCATCACCTGCAAGCAGCGCCTGCGCCTCGCCAAACTTGATGTGTAGCGTGGGCTTGCCCCGGCGCAGTATGTCGTTGTCCATGCAGGGCAGGTCGTCGTGAACCAGCGAATAGGCGTGTATGAGTTCAACCGCGCAGGCCGAACGCAATGCAGCCTGCGGATTGCCGTTGACGGCTTCGCAGGCGGCCATCACCAGCAAAGGGCGCAGGCGCTTGCCGCCATCGAGCACGGCGTAGCGCATGGCTTCCCCCAGACGTGCGGGCGCGGGCGCGTCGTTCGGGCAGGCAACCCATCGCGTGAGGGCCTGCTCAATCTGGCCGAGCTGTTGCTCGCTCCAGTCGGCCAGCACAAAATTTGACT
>JBCKNC010000030.1:0-25363 GCA_038902915.1 Polaromonas sp. | reverse complement strand
GAGGTCATGAGACGGTTTTGTTACAGGGTTATGGGGCGTGGTTCAAAAAGTTTTTGGTTAACACGGACAATGTGAATTTTGGATGGTTGGCCTATGACTCAACCGATGGCCACCCGAAAAAACCCGATTTTGAACCACGCCGCAAGCCGCAGTATGACATCTGTCCTGCGTAGCAGGTGGGCGGGAACACCGCATAGATGCGGGCCAGCAGCGCAAAGGTAGCCGAACCAAAGCCGAACTCACTTGACCCTATGCAGCCAGCGCTACGCTGATCCAGAATCGAGTAGGCTGAGAGGTTACCCCCTCAGCCCTCTCACACCACCGTACGTGCGGTTCCGCATACGGCGGTTCAAGTAGAACGCTGGAGATGCTGGTGAGTTGCCACCAGCGAGACCAGCCCAAGTCGAGTGAAGTATTTTGGCGGCAGGGCTGCAATCATGTGCTTGGCCCCAGCATTCCACCAAGGGCCTCGCCCGTTAACGCTGGATTTCCATGCGCGCTGGGCTTCAAGCCCGTGGGCGCGCATTTTCGATTCCCGCGTCTTGGGTCGCTTCCACTGCCGCCAGACCAGACATCGCAGTCGCCGTCGAATCCATGCGTCAAGTTCCTCGATCGGCCTGCGACTCTGGGTGAGGCTGAAGTAGTTCATCCAGCCTCTCAGGATCGGGTTGAGCTTTTCGATGGTATGGGGCAGTGACCTGCCCCGTCCTTGCGCGCACAGATAGCGCACTGACTCCTTCAGTCGAAGCATGCTCGGCGTGGCAATGCGGATTTTGGTGGGCTGCTTCGCCGTCACGCTGTACCCAAGGAACTTGCGCGCCCAGGGACGCGCGACCGCACTCTTGGCCTCGTTCACAGTCAGCTTGAGTCGGTTTGCGAGAAACCCCCTCACGCCGTCCATGATGCGTTGGCCTGCCCGCTGACTGCTCACATAAATGTTGCAGTCGTCCGCATACCTGCAAAACGACAACTGGCGCGTCTCCAACTCCCGGTCAAGGTCAGTCAACAAGATGTTGGACAGCAGCGGCGACAAGGGGCCGCCTTGCGGTGTCCCCTGCTGCCTGGCTGTTACCACCCCGTCGGCCATCATCCCGGCCTGCAGAAACCGCCGTATCAGGCGCAGCACTCGCGTGTCCGACACCTGACGGGCCACCCGCGCCATCAGCACATCGTGGTTTACACGGTCGAAGAATTTCTCCAAATCCATGTCCACCACCCAGCGCTTTCCCGTGCGGATGTACTCTGCCGCTTTCGCCACCGCCTGTTGTGCGCTCCTGCCCGGTCGGAAACCGTAGCTCCCATCCGAGAAGGTAGGCTCAAACAGCGGCTGCATCGCTTCATGGAGTGCTTGCTGGATTAGCCGATCCACCACCGTGGGCACGCCCAGTGTTCTCACCCCGCCTTGCGGCTTGGGTATGTCCACTCGCCGTACCGCCTGCGGGCGGTAGCTGCCCTCCAGAAGCGTCCGTCAGACTTGCGCCCAGTTTGCCTGTAGCCACGCTTTGAGGTCTTCACAGCGCATCCCGTCTACGCCGGTTGCGCCGCGATTCTTCATCACGCGACTGTAGGCCCGCTGCATGTTGGCGCGCTTCACGACTTGGCTCATGAACCAGTCTTTCTCCGATTTCGGTTGTTCGCAGTACGCCGTGTCAGCCTCAGCACCCGCGAGCGCCATCCCCGGATTCCGTCCGGCTCTCTCGCTGCTGGCCCCTCCTGCGATGGCTTCTGCTTCGTTGGCTGTCATCGAGTGACTTCGGTCCTACTCTCGTTTCCACTTGTTCAGGCCTTCGGTGGTGACCCGGTCAGCGGGACCCGCATCGGAGAGATCGGGCTTGAACGCCATCTTCAAGTAGACGATCGGCATCCCGCAGCGTCGAGCCGCAGCAATCACGCTTGCGGTAGGTCCTACCGCTCTGCGAATCATTGAGATATCAATGCCAGCGCGGGCAAACATGCCACCCTCGGCTCCAAAGTCGTTTTGCATGTCTACGACCAGCACTGCACTCGTTGAGGGATTAAGCGCGAAGGGGTGAGGTCTTGCATCGAGAGCGAAATCCGCTGGCCTGGACTGGGTTGGTACGGCTTCAGTGATCATTTGGGGACTCCTAGTGCTGCATTGTGTGATGCCTAACAATCAGCGTTTATCCGCCGCGCCGTAAAGCCAGCACAAGACATCAATCGCGTCGGATAAACCATGTTGAACCGCCTGTGCTGCGGTCGTGTTGCGGTTCTATAAGGGATTTTATTCCCTACCTTTACGACAGATTATGACCTCGCGCAGCGCCATCGCGCCCGGCGCAAACCACAGCCAGCTCGTCGGCGTGAGCGTCCAAGTGACGATGGTCGATCGCTTAGGGGACGGGAATGCTTTCGCGGGCGAGCGCGATGGCGAGATCGTTGTTGAGCGCGCGGCCCTCGTCCCACACGCTACGGAACCTAGGCTCGCCGAGAGCCGCTCGCACATTCGCGCGGTGGCGCTCGAACTCGATCGCTGTGCCGGGATCGATCGCGGCGGCGATCCGCTCGAACATCCCTTCCGCGGCACCGAGGAGCCGACAACCGGGCTCCGCGTCGCCGCGGGCGACGACGACACCCCCGATGTTGGCGACGCAGTAGGGCAGGAGGGACGCGCTATTCGTCTCGAGCGCGACGCGAAGCGCCTCCGCGCAGAGCTCAGCCGCGCGATCGAGCCGGCCTGCGCGGGTCTCGAGGCTTCCGAGATTCGTGAGCTCGACTGCCGTCCCGCGCACGTTCCCGAGCCGGCGATTGAGCGCGAGGCTCTCCTCGAACAGCTGGCGCGCCAGGTCATCCGGCCCTTCGATGTATGCCGTGTAGGCGACCAAGTGTAGGGCCGCGGCGACGCCCTGCTCATCGCCGAGTTCGCGTTGGATCCGCATGGCTTCTTCCGCGAGGGCTCCGGCATCTTTCGTCCGCCTCTCGCGCAAGGCGCAGCGCGCAAGGCCGACGAGCGCCCTCGCCTCCGCGCTGCGATCCTCGATGACGCGCGCGACCCGAAGACTCTCCTCGATTGAGCGTGTGGCCTCCGCATTGTCGGCCTGACGGAACGCCAGAGTCCCGGCGCCGTACAGCGCGGAGGCGCGGATGGCGGACGGCTCGGATGCGTCCTTCGCTAGCGCGGTGGCGAGCCGAGCGCGTCCTTCAGCGATGTGCCCGCGGTCCATCCAGAACGGCCACAAGAGCGAGCTCATCTTGAGCGCCGTGGACGGCTCCTCGCGCTGATATCGCTCGAGCTCGGCGAGCACGCTCGCGTGGTCCATCTGAAGGCGGTCGTAGAACGCGATCAGCTCCCCAGCGTGCAGCCGACCGGAGGCCTCGGCGAGCGCAGCCAGGTGGCTCATGGGACCTCCCCTGCGGCTCTCATGCGCCCTGGTCCGGGATGTCTCCGCGAGCAAGCAACTGGTAAGGATAGGAAATTCAACCGCATGAGATGTTATGGATGCCTCCCTGCCTACGGGCAAGGAAACAGGAGTGCTGAGATGAAACAGCCGTTTATCAAGAAGGGGAATTCCACGAAAAGTGGTGGATCCTCTGATGGATACGGCATCAAAGTGCCCAATGTGTGATAGACCACGGTCTTCACTAAACCCCGCCATGAATTGCAAGGCAGGAATGAACGCCGGACAAATCATCGGCACCATGAACGGCCAGCAGGTACTCGCTCTGGACATCGCCAAGCACGTGTTTCAGATGCACACGGTGAACATGAGCACGGGCGAAATCATTAACGTGCAGATCAAGCGCGCCAAGGTGCTTGAACACTTTGCCAACCTCACGCCCTGCCTGGTGGCCATTGAGGCCCGCGCTGCCTTGCGCGGATGACGACGGTACCGGCAAGCTTGTCATGCCAGCCCTGCTTCCGTTTGTCGAATGCGACCCAAATAAGACCGAGGCCGAGCGGAATTATGGAAACGAAATAGGCCAAATAACGGCCCACACATTGGCCGGTAGAAGGTGGGTTGCCGGTCGTGGCGTCTACGATTCGGAGAGACAGAACCATTTTTCCTGGTGTTGCTTGCTTGTAAGTCCAGAACACAATGACAGCGATCGCAGGTGCAACCCAAGAAAGTATAAAGTCCGCAGGCCCCGCGATAAAACCAGTTTTATCCACGTCGAAGTAGTTCCATCCGTAGATGGCAACTAGAAGTGGAATTAAGAGCACCACGATTAGCAGGGTATCGATGATCGCCGCTCCAACGCGCACCCAGAATCCCGCGTACACGACATCTTGCTCTTGCATAGTTGGTTCTCCAGGTGATGAGCAGAAAGCAAGCCTAACGGAATGTAGATCGTCGGATAAAACCGGCAGCACCCCAAAGGACTGCGACTCGCAACTTCGTAGTGTCACATCGTTCATGCGGAGTTCAATACAGGGTTTATACGCATAACCGCTGAGCCACGGCACAGCCACTACCGTCAACAGCACCGACCAACCACCGAACCCAAAGCCGAACCCAGCCCCCGCTATGCCGCCAATTCAGACGTAAAAAAGCCCATCTCGATGGACGGGCTTCAAAAAACATACTGGTGGCCTGGGGCGGAATCGAACCACCGACACAAGGATTTTCAGTCCTCTGCTCTACCGACTGAGCTACCGGGCCAAGCTTTCCATTATATATCAGCCAATCTGCCTCTCATAGCTGCATGCCGCCAACGCCTCATCAAACCGTCACGTAGTACGCTTGCCTCGCGTGAGGTCAACACCCAACTGCTTCAGCTTACGATAGAGATGCGTGCGCTCCAGGCCGGTCTTTTCTGCCACACGGGTCATGGACCCGCCTTCTTTTGCAAGATGAAATTCAAAATAGGCTTTTTCGAATTCATCCCGCGCATCACGCAAGGGCTTTTCGAGCAGAAAGCTCTGCGTGGCTTGAGGGCCGATCGCAACGGCAATCGGCAACGTACCGCCGGTCATGGCGGCTGCTACCGTCAGGTCAGCCGGGCTTACGACCGCGCCAAGCGTGACCATCTTGCGGCCTGTAGATTTGGTAAGTCCCTGCTCAACGGCCTTAAGCAGCTTTTGCAGTGTGATGGGTTTTTCCAAAAATGCAATCGCACCTATTTTTGTAGCCTCTACAGCGGTGTCTATCGTTGCATGACCACTCATCATAATGACCGGCATGGTGAGCAGGCCACCAGACGACCACTCCTTGAGCAAGGTCACGCCGTCCGTGTCAGGCATCCAGATGTCAAGTAACACCAGATCAGGCTTGCTGCGGTTGCGTGCGGCTCTGGCCTGCGCCGCATTTTCAGCCAGTTCAACCTGATGCCCCTCGTCATTGAGGATTTCTGAGAGAAGGTCGCGTATCCCCAGTTCATCGTCGACCACCAAAATATTTGCCATGATTGAGTTGCTACCCTGCCGTTGTTACCGAATGTGTTGCTAGATCACAACCGCAAATGATAACGATACTTGCGCACCTTGCACGAGATCATTCACCACGCGATTGGAAATATCGACACGCGCACCGTGTTCATCGGCTATTTTCTTGACTACGGCCAAGCCCAGGCCGGTACCCTTGAGCTTGGTTGTGACGTAAGGCTCAAAGGCACGCTTGAGAATGTGCTCGGGGAAACCTGGGCCATTGTCGCGTACGCTCAGGCGCACACGGCCTGAAGTTTGTGCGTAGTCGGTCTTGATGGTCACCACACCTGATAGATTGCCCTCTTGCGCGTCCTGCGCGTTCTGTACGAGGTTATGAATCACTTGCCGCAATTGTTGCGCATCGCCTTGAATCAGTGGTGCCCGCATGTCAAGCTCGGTGTTGATGCTGCCGCTGGCGCTGTCTCCAGCGTAGAGCTGCATCACATCACCAATCAGTGCATTGAGATCCACCGGTTTAAGTTCAGCCGCCGGCAGACGCGCGTAATCACGAAACTCGTTGACCAGTCGCTTCATCGCATCGACCTGATCCACAATCGTTTTGACCGACTTGATCAGCAAAGCTTGACCAGGCGCATCGAGCTTTCCGGCAAGTTTCATTGCAAGACGTTCGGCCGACAGCTGGATCGGCGTCAGCGGGTTTTTAATCTCATGCGCCAAACGTCGGGCGACTTCGTTCCAAGCCTGCGCACGCTGGGCGGAGACCATTTCAGACACATCATCAAAGACCAGCAAAAACTCTTCGGTACCAGGCATTTTGGCACCGCGCGCGATCAGTGTTATGGCGTTATCCGGGGCACCCGGCATGGCCGTATTCAGTTCAAACGACTGCTGCCATTGCTGCTGGCCATGAGGCGCATCATTGCTTCTGTTTGTGCTGTTTGCGTCACTGAGAAAGTCTGAAAACTGGGCCTGAACATCCTTGGCGAAGCCCTCAAGGCCAGGAATTTCAGCGAGCAATTTGCCATGCTGGACTGCCAGCGGTGCGCGCAATATACGGGTGGCACCGGGGTTGCTGGACTGAATGCGGCCACGCACGTCTAGCACAATGACACCCGCCGTGAGGTGGTCCAGAATGGTCTGCAGGTTGGCCCGCGCTGCGTCAACCTGACTCATGCTTTGCTGCACGGCAGAGCGCGCTTCCAGCAATTGCTGCGTCATGTCGGCAAATGAACGGGTCAGGCCGCCCAGTTCATCCTTGCCTTGCAAGGCGGCTTTGGGTGTCAGGTCACCGAGTGCGACCTGCCGTACACCTTCAGCCAGTAACAGCAATGGCTTGGCCAGTTGATTGCCCAGCAATACTGCCAGCAACACGGCACCGAACACTGCCAGAAACAAACTCAGCGTGAGGGTGCCTATGTACATTTTGCGCAGGCCGCCTCTCGCCAGCGCACGCTCCTGGTATTCGCGATTCGCCTCCTGCACGGCAATGGCATTGGCCACCACGGTTGCAGGAATGCTCTGGGTCACTTGTAAAAACCGCACGTCTCCCAGCAAGCCGACGTTGGGATTATGGATAACCGCAATGGCCCTGATACGGGCCGTCTGAGGACTGCCGGCGACAGCTGCCGCGGCGCTTGCAGGCTCGCCCGAGCCAGTCACCACGACTTCGTCCAGGCCTTCTATTTGCGTGACCACACGCTGCGCTCTAGCGGCGCGAAACTGTTGCACCGTCGGGCGTTCGGGGTTGATGGTGAAACGCGAATCACCCACGCTGGCAATGACCTGCCCAGCCGCACTCCAGAGCACAACATCTGTCGCAGACAGCTGATCGCGCATCCTGTCGAGCGCTAGGGCCGCCATGGCATCGGGCGTTTCTGCAATCTGGCTCGCGGCCTGCCGGGTTTTACTGCCCAGATCGAGCGCCATGGCATCGAGCGTGGCGCGCCCCAGGTTAAGGCCAGCGTCAAGCGCACCCTCGACTTTCACATCAAACCAGCTCTCGATGGAGCGCGACACAAACTGGTAAGACACCACATAAATCATCAGGCCAGGCAGCAGCCCGACCAAGGCAAAAATGGCCGCCAGCTTGACCAGCAGGCGGCTGCCAAAGCGGCCCTGCCTCAAGCGCAGCAACAGCCGCCCACCAATCCAGCCAATCACCAGCAGCAGCAGGGCCGCCACCACAATATTGAGAACCAACAAGCGCGCGTAATTGCGCTCGTAGAGCTCGCGGTTGCCGGTGGCCTGCGTGAGTAAAAACATCAGCACCAGGCTCAGGGCCACCATAGCGCCCGCGCCTATGCCCACCGTCCATTTAAACGTCGGGCTACTTTTCAGAGAAAACGCTTGGCTCTTCAAACTCACTTGTCGGCCTCTTTGACGGGTGGCACGACTGCTTTGGCTTTATCGTCAGTTTGAGAAATGCCCTTGGCTGCGACTATCTGCAGGCGCTCCCTGGTCTGTACCGCAATGTTCCAGTCCTTTTGCCCGGCAACGCCAATCTGAAAAGGCCTGGGCAGTTGCGACAGATCCAGCCGGAAGCTGAACTCAAACTTGTGTACGACATCCGGATCGACTTCCGCGTTGTTGGCAATCCGCCAGCGCAACAGGCGCTGCACCAACTTGTGTACGGCATCCGGCTCAACGTCCAGGTTGTCGGCAATCCGCCATCGCGACAGGCGCTGCACCGCAGACAGGGCCTCGGGTAATGTGTCGTAGTTCTGGTTAAGGGTGGCCCGCAGCCCGGCCGAATTGTTGCTAAACCCGGTGACGATATTGACACGCCAGCGTCGCGTCAAGGGCTGAAAAGCCAGGCGTATGGTACGGGTTGCGCTGGCCACACGGCGATCCGTCCAATACCAGCGATTTTGGTAAATGTCGGCTTCCACCACGAAAAACATGGGAATGCCCTTTATCAAGGCATCTTCAACCACGGGCGGCAGGTCAAACTCGACGAGGGCTGACAGATAAACACCATCATCGGTGCGCTCGACTTTCAGCTGCGATAGTTCGGCAGCCGACGCAGACTGAACGCTGTGCGCCATCAAAAAGCACAGACCCAAGATGGTAAGGAACCCTCTGCATAACTCCCTGCGGTCTGTGATCGCGCGGGCTCGGGCGGTCCACTGCGTTGCTTTTCTTGCCAATAGCTGGGCTATTGGCTGCAAAAAGACGCCTTGCGGCCCTTCCCGATCCGCACGCCACAGCCTCGCCAGAGTTATGCAGAGGATTCCAAGGCAGCGTATCACGGCATCAAGCGCCGTGCTTTTCAAGAAGTGCGTAATAAAAACCGTCATGCTCACGCAACAAATTGTCCGTGCAGACCGGGCTCCGCGCGCTACTTTGGGGTAGTAAATGGCCCGGTGACGGCATTAAAAGAGCGTCTGTGTGGTGCGTAAGAAACGTTTGTATCTGCTGCTCACCCTCCGCCCGGAACACCGAGCAGGTGCAATACAGCAGTCGCCCGCCAGCCTTGAGTAGCGGCCACAGCGTTTTGAGGAGATTGGCCTGAATCGCTGAGAGCTTTGCAATGTCTGTCGGCCTGCGCAGCCAGCGCACATCCGGATGCCGCCTGACGATACCTGATGCGGTACACGGCGCATCGAGCAGGATGCCGTCGTAAAGCTCACCATCCCACCAGTCGGCAGGCCTGGCTGCATCACCCACCTTGATGTCGGCTGCAAGGCCAAGGCGCTGTAGGTTCTGCGCAGTACGCTCGCAGCGGCTGGCGTCAATGTCGAGTGCTGTCACAGCGCAGTCAGCCAGTTCCAGCAGATGCGCGGTTTTGCCGCCGGGTGCGGCGCAAGCATCCAGGATTTTCAGTTTGACGCTACCCTTTAGTCCATCCAGCAGCAGCGGTGCGGCCAATTGCGCCGCCGCATCCTGCACTGAAAAATGACCTTCAGCAAAACCCGGGAGTCCTGTTACCGGACCTGCCAGAGCCAAAATAACACCCTGGCCCTGCACCGTGCTCGCTTCAATATTGATAGCTGCCAGCGCCCGTAAATAGGCGGTTTGAGTCGTTTTTCGCTGGTTGATTCGGAGAATAAGGGGTGCTTTGGCGTTGTTGGCGTGCAAAATTTCTTGCCACTCTGCCGGATGGTCTTTGCGAACCCGCTCTATCCACCACTGGGGGTGATTCCAGAGCGCTTGCGGATAGCCAGCAGCCACCTTCAGCAGCGCATCGCGCTGACGCAAAAACCGCCGCAGGCAGCCGTTGATAAAGCTGGCTTGGTGCGTCGTTGTCTGGCTGCGTTTGGCGGCTTCAACGGCTTGGTCGACCAGCGTGTAATCGGAATAGAGAGGCGCCCAATTTTCCGACGGGCCGCCCCTAGGAAAATTAGCCCCCTCGGGGGGCAGCGTAGTACGCGAAGCGACAAGCGTGGGGGCAATATCTTCATCAGTGCAAATTAGGGCTAACGCGACGCACAACAAAGCGTCAGCTTCGGGCGGCGGCGGGCGCTTGGCGAGTTGCTGGCGAATGGCCTCAGCGCGGCCCAGCCAGCGCAGTGTATGAAAGCCAAGCGCCTGAACGCCGGGCCGCAGAACAGCGTCAACATCAAGCAGTGCGGCCGTCATGGACCGACCCTCACGCACGGCAAGCAGCAGTGAAGCCGCCCCCTGCAACTGGCGCCACAGGGGGACTTGGGTCTTGTTGTCTTGCATGAATCCTGTGGCGGCAGCCCCCTGGAGGAGCCCGTCGTTTCAAGCCGTCCGGAGGCGGACGGCGCTGCACCTATTAGACCAGCGTGGCAGCCTGCCGGACTTTGGGAGACCGCTCAAACGAGGGTGTCGGCCCAGATGTTACGCGCCCAGTCCAGCGCGTAAATACCTTCCTGCTCGGTCCACCCGGAACTGACGCCACCCGAGCCCGCGACGGTCTTGAAGGTTTTCTCGGCGGCCACGTATTCATGCACGCTGGCCACGTGACTGCCGTTTTTGCTATCGCCAAAGCTGTAGCAGGTGTTGGTCAGCATGGGCGCGGGATTGACCTCCCAGCCCGACAACTGCGCCACAATCGCCGCCGCCGCCACCTTGCCGTGGTTGTTGGCCATGTGGCCGCTCTTGGGCATGGCCGGCGCGATCTGAATCGAGTCGCCGAGCACAAAAACGTCTTTCGCCACGGTGGACTCGAAGGTCTGGTAGTTAATGCCGCACCAGCGGTTGTTGGCCATGTTGTTCAGCCCCGTTTGCACGGCGATGGCGCCCGCGCGCATGGCCGGCAGCACATTGAGCACATTGGCCTTCACGTCATCCTGCACCTCGAACTTGATGACACCGGCTTTGGCATCCACCGCCGTGGCCATGTGCTGGCCACGGTACTCCACCATGCCCTTGTACTGCTCGGCCCAGACTTTCTTGAACAGCGCGCCCTTGGACGTCACGTCGGGGTTGGCATCCAGAATCAACACCTTGCTGCGCGGTTTGACGGCCTTGAAGTAACCGGCAATCACCGAGGCCCGCTCATACGGGCCGGGCGGGCAGCGGTACGGCGCCTCCGGGATGGTGAGGGCATACACGCCGCCGTCGGGCATGGCCTCGAGTTGCTTTCTGAGTGCGACGGTCTCGGCACCGGCCTTCCAGGCCTGCAAAATCTGCCCCGAGGCATTGGCTTGCTGTAGGCCTTCAACGCTGCCAAACATCAATTCAATGCCGGGCGACAGCACCAGTTTGTCGTAGGCGATACGGGCACCACCTGCAAGGGTGACGATTTTCTTGACCGTATCAATGGCGCTGGCGTAGTCCTTGACGAGGGTGATGCCATGGTTTCTGGACAAGCCTGTGTAGGGCGTGGTGATGTCACTCATCTGCTTGCTACCGGCCAACACCAGATTGGAAATGGGGCAGGAGACAAAGGCGGCTTGCGGCTCGATCAGCACCACATCAATTTTGTAATCAGACAACAGCCGCACATATTTCGCGGCTGTTGCGCCGCCGTAACCACCGCCTATCACCACCACCTTGGCCTTGGCCGGGATAGCGGTGGTGGCGCAGGCGCTCAGGCCCAGCAGGCTCAGGGCAGCGGAAGACTGGAGGAAGGAACGTCGTTGCATGATTTTTCTCCTCTTTTATTTCTTTTGTGCCGCAAAGTAGCCGGCGAGGACCTCGATCTGGGCATCGCTGTAGCCCTTGCTGATCTGGTGCATCACGGTGGCCGGCCGCGCGCCTGACTTGAAGGCCTTGAGCTGGGTCACGTGGTAATTTTTGTCCATCCCCGCAAGCGACGCCACGCTGGAGCCCGGCACGGCTTTGCCATCGGTGCCGTGGCAGTTGGCGCAGGGGGCGGCGAGGCTTCGGACATACAGCGCCTCTTTGCTGCCCGTTTGCGCCTGCGCCAGCGGGCACAGCGCCAGGCAGAGCAGTGACATGGCAAGGCGGGTGTTTACTTTGGCTTTGGTTCTCATAACTTCTCCTGACGGGTTTGGCTACCGATAATAATTTAACGCCAGATGCTGGGAACGTCACGGGTAGTAACCCGTACTGAAAGCCCGACAGGCTCATAGGCTACAGGTACGACGCGCATCAGGCTTTACGGATGCTCATTCCAATTCGCATTAGCATTAGAAAGGAGAACAAGGCGCGAAGCTGCTGACAGTGCTGTAGCACGGCAAAGCGAAGCAACGCAGTTATCGTTTTTAATGCGGATTGGAATCAGGGGTCTTCTGTCGTTTGCAGCATAGCAGCGGGCTTGAAGCCAAACAGCAGGGCCATCAGCAGCGCCGGGAACTGCCCCTGTGCCTGGTTGTAGTCGCGTACCGCATCGTTATAGGCCTGGCTGGCAAATCTCACTTTGTTGTAGGTGCTGGCGATCTCCTCACTCAAATCTTTTATGCCAATATCGGTCTTCAGTCCGGGATACGCCCGTGCAGCCGCAAACAGGCGATCCAGGTCGCCATCAAGCGCCTGCCCGGCGCTGGTCAGCAGGGCTACCGCCTGCGCACTGGCCGGACGGCTGCGCACCGCATCGCTGGCGGTACGGGCCTGGTTGCGCGCGGCGGTCACGGCTTCCAGCAGATCCTGCTCATACTCAAGGTGTTTTTTAGCCGCCTCCACCAGATCGGCAATCAGGTCGTAGCGCCGCTTGAGCTGCACATCAATCTGGCCGAAAGCATTCGCAATCGTATTTTTAAGACGTATCAGCCGGTTGTGCGCGCCCACGGCCCAGAACACAAGCAAAGCAAGAACAGCGATAAAAACCAGTGTGGTGGCGGTCATGCCGGGCTCCGGTTGTGATGGTGCGACTGGGAAAAAACGAATCGAAAAATAAAAAAGCGCTCAAACCCCAAAGAGGCAAGAGCGCTTTTCAAAAGCTTCAAGAGCGTTGGAACTATCGGTACTAAACCGGCAGCTCAAGCTAGCCAAGACTTACTCAGCTGTAGCCCCATCCGCACCCGCCTCAACGGGCATGACAGCTTCAAGTTCAGCGGCTTCGGCTTCGGCGATGGCGCGGCGCTCGGCATCGTCCATCAGGTCTTTGGCTTTGCGGGCCTCGTGGTAGGCCATGCCGGTACCGGCAGGGATCAAGCGGCCAACGATGACGTTTTCTTTCAGGCCGCGCAGCTCGTCGCGCTTGCCCATGATGGCAGCCTCGGTGAGCACGCGGGTGGTTTCCTGGAAGGAAGCCGCTGAAATAAACGAATCGGTCGACAGCGATGCCTTGGTAATACCGAGCAGCAGATTGGTGAAGGTTGCAGGAATTTTGCCTTCAGCGCGCAACGCGTCGTTGACATCGAGAATGACTGAACGTTCGACCTGCTCACCAGCAATGTAGGTGGACTCACCCACGTCACCCACCACCACGCGGCGCAACATTTGGCGAACAATCACTTCAATGTGCTTGTCGTTGATCTTCACGCCCTGCAGGCGGTAAACGTCCTGCACTTCATCAACGATGTAGCGGGCCAGCTCTTCCATACCGAGCAAACGCAGAATGTCTTGCGGATCGGCCGGGCCGTCCACAATCGACTCGCCCTTGTTCACAACCTGGCCTTCGTGGACCAGAATATTCTTCTCTTTCGGCACCAGGTCTTCCCAGACTTTGCCTTCCGGGTCGGTGATTTGCAGGCGAATCTTGCCTTTGGTCTCTTTACCAAACGACACGGTACCGGTCATCTCGGCCAGCGTACCCTTGTCTTTCGGCGTGCGGGCTTCAAACAACTCGGCCACACGCGGCAGACCGCCGGTGATGTCGCGCGTTTTCTGGCCTTCGACCGGAATACGGGCCAGCACTTCGCCGGGGCCGACATTCTGACCATCACGCACCTGAACCAGTGCGCCGATCTGGAAGCCAATCGTCACCGAATGATCGGTACCGGGGATCTTGACTTCGTTGCCGCTCGCGTCGATCAGCTTGACCCGGGGCAGAGCCACCTTGGTCGAGCCGCGACGCTTCGGATCGATCACCACCAAGGTGGACAGACCGGTCACTTCGTCGTGCTGCTTGGCAACCGTGACACCTTCTTCGACGTTCTCGAACCGCGTCTTGCCGGCGAACTCGGTGATGATGGGGCGGGTCAGCGGGTCCCAGTTGGCGAGGATGGCACCAGCCTTGATTTGCTGGTCAGCCTTGACCGCCAGCATTGCGCCGTACGGCACCTTGTGACGCTCACGCTCACGGCCATGCTCGTCATGGATGACGATCTCACCTGAACGGGCAATGACGACCAGGTCGCCCTTGCTGTTGGTCACATAACGCATAGGTGCATTGAAACCGATCACGCCGTTGGACTTGGCCTCAACACTGGAAGCAATCGCAGCACGCGATGCGGCACCACCGATGTGGAAGGTGCGCATCGTCAGCTGCGTGCCTGGCTCGCCAATCGACTGGGCGGCAATAATGCCGACCGCTTCGCCGATGTTGATGAGACCGCCGCGACCCAAATCGCGGCCATAGCACTTGGCGCACAGGCCAAAGCGGGTTTCGCAGTTCAATGCGGTACGCACCTTGACTTCATCGACACCAGCCAGTTCAAGCTCTTCGATCAGGTCTTCGTCCAGAATGATGCCGGCTTTGGCCAGTACCGAGCGGTTTTCGGGGTGCAGGATGTCCTCGACCGCAGTGCGGCCAAGGATGCGGTCGTGCAGCGATTCAATGACTTCACCGCCCTCGACAATGGCGCGCATGACAGAACCGTTTTGCGTGCCGCAGTCATCCTGTGTCACCACCAGGTCCTGCACCACGTCGCACAAACGGCGGGTCAGGTAACCGGAGTTGGCGGTTTTAAGTGCCGTGTCAGCCAAGCCTTTACGTGCACCGTGGGTGGAGATGAAGTACTCCAGCACGTTCAGGCCTTCGCGGAAGTTGGCCAAGATGGGGGTTTCAATGATGGAGCCGTCAGGCTTGGCCATCAAACCGCGCATACCAGCGACCTGACGAATCTGCGCTGCAGAACCGCGGGCACCGGAGTCGGCCATCATGTAGATGGAATTGAAGGACTCCTGCTCGACCTCCTTGCCGTGGCGGTCAAGCACGCGCTCTTTGGAGAGCTGGGCCATCATCACCTTGGACACTTCGTCGCCAGCCTTGCCCCAGATATCGACCACCTTGTTGTAACGCTCACCGGAAGTCACCAGACCCGAGAGATATTGCTGCCCGATCTCTTTGACTTCTTTTTGGGCGCGGGCAATGATGCTCGGCTTTTCTTTCGGGATCAGCATGTCGTCGATACAGATCGAAATACCGGCCTTGGTCGCCAGGCGGAAGCCCGACTGCAACAGCTTGTCGGCAAACACCACGGTCTCTTTCAAACCGCATTTGCGGAAAGACACGTTGATGAGCTTGGAGATTTCCTTCTTCTTCAAGGCCTTGTTGAGGTTGGAGAAAGGCAGCCCTTTGGGCAGAATTTCAGACAGCAGCGCACGGCCACCCGTGGTTTCCCACAGCTTGGTCGATGGCACAAACTCGCCGCTGGCCTTGTCCTTGGTGTACTCGGTCAGGCGCACGTTGATACGGGCGTTCAGGTCGAGCTCACCCGCGTCAAAGGCGCGGCGGACTTCGCCGGTGTCCGAGAACACCAGGCCTTCGCCCTTGCCGTTGGTACGCTCACGGGTCGTGTAATAAAGACCCAGCACCACGTCTTGCGACGGAACGATGGAAGGCTCGCCATTGGCCGGGAACAAAATATTGTTCGAAGCCAGCAGCAGCGTGCGGCATTCCATCTGCGCTTCCACCGACAGCGGCACGTGAACCGCCATCTGGTCACCATCGAAGTCGGCGTTGAAAGCCGAGCAGACGAGCGGGTGCAGCTGGATGGCCTTGCCTTCAATCAGGATCGGCTCGAACGCCTGGATGCCCAACCGGTGCAGGGTAGGTGCCCGGTTCAACATCACCGGGTGCTCTCTGATTACCTCTTCCAGGATGTCCCACACCACTGGTGTGCCGGATTCAACTTCTTTCTTGGCGGCCTTGATGGTCGTGGCGATGCCGCGCGACTCAAGCTGGGCAAAGATGAAGGGCTTGAACAACTCCAGTGCCATCAGCTTTGGCAAGCCGCACTGGTGCAGCTTGAGCGTTGGGCCCACGGTGATGACTGAACGGCCGGAATAGTCGACGCGTTTGCCCAGCAAGTTCTGGCGGAAACGGCCTGACTTGCCTTTGATCATGTCGGCGAGTGACTTCAGTGCGCGCTTGTTGGCACCCGTCATGGCTTTGCCACGACGACCGTTGTCGAGCAGCGAATCAACCGCTTCCTGCAACATGCGCTTTTCATTGCGGGCAATGATTTCGGGCGCTTTCAGTTCCAGCAAACGGCGCAGGCGGCTGTTGCGGTTGATAACGCGGCGATACAGGTCGTTCAGGTCGGAGGTGGCAAAACGGCCGCCATCGAGTGGCACCAGCGGACGCAGATCCGGCGGCAACACGGGCAGTACGTCGAGCACCATCCAGTGCGGCTTGATGCCGGATTTCTTGAACGCTTCCATCAATTTCAAACGCTTGGCGTTTTTCTTGATCTTGATTTCAGAGCCGGTCAGGTCGTTGCGCAGTTTATCGATTTCGTCGTCAAGAACTAGTCCTTGGAGCAAGTCCTTGATGCCCTCGGCACCCATTTTGGCGGTGAACTCGTCGCCGTGTTCCTTGTGCTTGGCATCAAAGTCGTCTTCCGACATGATGCTGAACTTCTTCAGCGGGGTCATGCCGGGGTCAGTCACCACATAGGCTTCAAAGTACAGCACGCGTTCGATGTCGCGCAGCGTCATGTCGAGTACCAGGCCCAGACGCGATGGCAGCGACTTCAAAAACCAGATGTGCGCGCACGGTGCAGCCAGGTCGATGTGACCCATGCGCTCGCGGCGAACCTTGGTCTGCGTGACTTCAACGCCGCACTTCTCGCAGATCACACCACGGTGCTTGAGACGCTTGTACTTGCCGCACAGGCATTCGTAGTCTTTGATGGGGCCAAAAATCTTGGCGCAAAAAAGGCCGTCGCGCTCTGGTTTGAAAGTGCGGTAGTTGATGGTTTCAGGCTTCTTGACTTCGCCGAAAGACCATGAACGGATCTTCTCGGGCGAAGCCATGCCGATCTTGATGGCATTGAAATGCTCATCCGGCGTGAATTGCTTGAACAGGTCGAGTAATGATTTCATGTTTTAAATCCTTTTCTTTGCCTGTGATTAAGAACGCTCAAGCTCGATGTCGATGCCCAGCGAACGAATCTCTTTGACCAGCACGTTGAACGACTCGGGCATACCTGCCGTGATCGCGTGCTCGCCCTTGACGATGCTCTCGTACACCTTGGTTCGCCCGACCACGTCGTCGGACTTGACGGTAAGCATCTCTTGCAGCGTGTAGGCCGCGCCATAAGCTTCCAGCGCCCAGACCTCCATCTCGCCGAAACGCTGTCCGCCGAACTGCGCCTTACCGCCCAGCGGCTGCTGCGTGACCAGCGAGTAAGGGCCAGTCGAACGGGCATGCATCTTGTCGTCCACCAGATGGTGAAGCTTCAGGAAGTGCATGTAGCCCACGGTGGTGGTGCGCTCAAACGCATCGCCGGTGCAGCCGTCATACAGCTGGGCCTGGGTACGCGTGGCTGTGAGACCTTTCAGCTTGGCAACATCATCCGGGTAAGCCAGTTGCAGCATGCCCATGATCTCGGCTTCTGAAGCACCGTCGAACACAGGAGTTGCAAACGGTACACCGTTGGTCAGGTTGCTGGCCATCTCAAGAATGTCGGCATCCGACAGTTTGGCCAAGTCTTCCACGCGGCCCGACTTGTTGTAGATGGTGTTCAGAAACAAGCGCATCTCGGAGATCTTGCTTTCGGCCTGCAACATGTCACCAATACGCTGGCCTAGGCCTTTTGCCGCCCAGCCTAGATGCACTTCAAGCACCTGCCCGACGTTCATGCGCGAAGGCACACCCAGCGGGTTCAGCACGATGTCGCACGGCGTACCGTCGGCCATGTGCGGCATGTCTTCGACCGGAACGATCTTGGACACGACGCCCTTGTTGCCGTGGCGGCCAGCCATCTTGTCACCTGGCTGCAGGTGGCGCTTGACGGCCAGGTAAACCTTGACCATCTTGAGCACGCCCGCTGGCAACTCGTCGCCCTGCGTCAATTTTTTGCGCTTTTCTTCGAAAGACAAATCGAAACTGTGGCGCGTCTGCTCCATCGAGTTCTTGATGCTTTCAAGCTGTGAAGCGACTTCGTCATCCGCAGGACGGATGTCGAACCAGTGGTACTTCTCGACATCGGCGAGATAGGCCTTGTCGATCTTCGTGCCCTTGGCCAGTTTTTTGGGACCACCGTTGGCGACCTTGCCATTGAGGAGTTTTTCGATACGGTCAAACGCATCGGCTTCCACAATGCGCAGCTGGTCGTTCAAATCAAGACGGAAGCGTTTTAGTTCGTCGTTAATGATCTGCTGGGCACGCTTGTCGCGCACGATGCCTTCACGGGTGAAGACCTGCACGTCGATGACGGTGCCCCGCGAGCCCTGGCTGACGCGCAGCGAGGTGTCTTTCACATCGCTGGCTTTTTCGCCGAAGATGGCGCGCAGCAGTTTTTCTTCCGGTGTCAGCGTGGTCTCGCCTTTTGGCGTGATCTTGCCGACCAGTGTGTCGCCCGGCTGGACTTCAGCACCGACATAAATAATGCCGGACTCGTCAAGACGGTTGAGCTGGTGCTCGGACAGGTTGGGAATGTCGCGCGTGATCTCTTCGCAGCCCAGCTTGGTGTCACGGGCCATGACGACGAGTTCTTCGATGTGAATCGAGGTGTAGCGGTCTTCGGCCACTACACGCTCGGAAATCAGGATCGAATCCTCGAAGTTATAGCCGTTCCAGGGCATGAAGGCGATCAGCATGTTCTGGCCAATGGCAATTTCGCCCAGGTCGGTTGATGCGCCGTCGGCAATCACGTCACCCTTGGCCAGCTTGTCACCGATCTTGACGATCGGACGCTGGTGAATATTGGTGTTCTGGTTGGAGCGCTGGTACTTGATGAGGCTGTAGATGTCCACACCGACTTCGCCAGCCAGGGCTTCTGCGTCATTGACGCGAACCACGATACGGGTCGCATCAACGTAGTCCACCACACCACCGCGGGTAGCGGTGACGACAGTACCCGAATCGACCGCAGCAACGCGCTCGATACCGGTACCCACCAGTGGCTTTTCTGGGCGCAGCACAGGCACGGCCTGGCGCGACATGTTGGCACCCATCAGTGCGCGATTCGCATCGTCGTGCTCCAGGAAAGGAACCAGCGAAGCGGCAACCGACACGATCTGCGCAGGCGACACGTCCATGTACTGCACGCGCTCGACTCCGACCAGAATGGACTCACCGTTTTCGCGCGCAGCAACCAGATCACCCGTCAGCTTGCCGGCATCGTCCAGCAACGCGTTCGCCTGGGCGATCACGTATTTGCCCTCTTCGATAGCCGACAGGTAGTCGATTTGCATCGTGACCTTGCTGTCCACCACGCGGCGGTACGGCGTTTCAATGAAACCGTATTCGTTGAGGCGGGCGTACAGGGCTAGCGAGTTGATCAGGCCGATGTTCGGGCCTTCAGGCGTTTCAATCGGGCAGACGCGGCCGTAATGGGTCACGTGCACGTCACGCACTTCAAAACCTGCGCGCTCGCGGGTCAAACCACCGGGGCCAAGGGCCGAAACACGGCGCTTGTGGGTGATCTCGGCCAGCGGGTTGGTCTGGTCCATGAACTGCGACAGCTGCGAGGCACCGAAGAACTCTTTCAACGCAGCCGAAATCGGCTTGCTGTTGATCAGGTCATGCGGCATCAGGGGCTCTTGCTCGGCCTGGCCCAGACGCTCTTTCACGGCTTTTTGAATACGTGCCAGACCGGTACGGTACTGGTTTTCAGCCAGTTCGCCAACGCAACGCACACGGCGGTTGCCGAGGTGGTCGATGTCATCGACTTCGCCATTGCCATTGCGCAGGTCAACCAGGATTTTGACGACAGCGAGGATGTCCGCGTTGGTCATCACCATAGGGCCGGTGGAAGAATCGCGGCCTACTCTGGCGTTGAACTTCATGCGGCCAACTTTGGACAGGTCATAGGTGTCCGGGTTGTAGAACAGGCGCTGGAACAGGGCCTGCACTGCGTCTTCGGTTGGCGGCTCGCCAGGACGCATCATGCGGTAAATCTGAACCCGCGCTGCAAACTCGTCAGCCGTCTCGTCAGAGCGCAGGGTTTGCGAAATGTACGAACCTTGGTCAAGCTCATTGGTGTACAGCACTTGCAGATCATGCACGCCAGAGGTGCGCAGTTTTTTCAGCAAGACTTCTGTCAACTCATCATTGGCCTTGGCGATGATTTCACCGGTTTCAGCGTCAACAATGTTCTTGGCGACCACCCGGCCAACCAGAAAGTCTTCAGGCACGCTGATGCTGCTGGTACCGCTGGTCTCCAGTTCGCGGGTATGGCGAACCGTGATGCGCTTGTCTTTCGCCACCACCACCTTGCCGGCCTTGTCGGTGATGTCAAAACGGGCGACTTCACCGCGCATGCGTTCGGCGACGAATTCCATCTGCGCACCACTGTCCATCAGGCGAAAGTGGTCGAACACAAAGAAGTTGGCCAGGATGGATTCATGGTTCAGACCAATGGCCTTGAGCAGAATCGTGACCGGCATCTTGCGGCGGCGGTCAACACGAAAGTACAAAATGTCCTTCGGGTCAAACTCGAAGTCAAGCCATGAGCCGCGGTAAGGGATGATGCGGGCCGAAAACAGCAACTTGCCCGAGCTGTGGGTCTTGCCCTTGTCGTGTTCAAAGAACACGCCAGGTGAGCGATGCAGCTGGGACACGATGACACGCTCGGTGCCATTGATGACGAAGGAGCCCTTGTCGGTCATGAGCGGAACTTCGCCCATGTAAACCTCTTGCTCTTTAACTTCTTTAACCACCTTGGACTGCGATGTCGATGACTCACGGTCATAAATGATCAGCTGAACTTTGGCGCGCACGGCTGACGCGAATGTCAGACCACGGATCTGGCATTCACGCACATCAAATCCGGGCTTGGCCAGGTTGTATTCGAGAAACTTCATCTCGACAAAACCGTTGTGTGAGACGATCGGAAAGGCGCTTTCAAACGCCGCCTGAAGACCTTCTTTGGTGCGTTTTTGAGGTGCGCGATCAGCTTGCAAAAATGCGATGTACGCGTCTTTCTGCATCTGAAGTAAATAAGGAATAGTCAATACACTGTCGCGTTTACCGAAGCTTTTGCGGATGCGTTTGCGTTCGGTGTAGCTATAGCTTGAAGTTAGGGCCATGAGTTCTCCGCGTTGATGGGCTCTGGGACTCTCATATCTACATACACAACGTATGTAGACACTCTTGGTGGTTGGCCACTACCAACCATGGCGGACAGCGACGCATTGCACGTCACCCGAACCAAGGCGTTTTCTGCAGTCTGGGGCAGAAAACACAGGAAAGCAGACGATTTAACCTGCTTTCCTGTGCCTTCCTTGAAGCAGCTGGAAGCCCGTTGTCAAGCTTCCAGCCTTCGCAAACACAAGCAATTACTTGAGTTCGACTTTCGCGCCAGCGTCTTCGAGCTTTTTCTTGGCAGCTTCTGCGTCGGCCTTTGGAGCGCCTTCTTTGACGTTCTTTGGAGCGCCGTCCACCAGGTCTTTGGCTTCTTTCAAACCAAGACCAGTGATTTCGCGAACAGCTTTAATAACCTGCACCTTATTGGGGCCAACTTCGAGCAGCACGACGTTGAAGTCGGTCTTCTCTTCGGCAACTGCTGCAGCAGCGCCACCGCCAGCAGCAGGAGCCGACATGGCAGCTGCGCTTACGCCAAATTTCTCTTCGATGGCTTTCACCAATTCGTTGAGTTCCATGACCGTCATGCTGTCCAGCGAGGTCAGAAATGCGTCTTTATCGAATGCCATTTTTTGATTCCTAAAAATTTATCTATTAACAGTTGGGGCGCACTAGGCGCGCCGCGAGGTCTATCTTTTACGCTGCTAGCGCTTCTGTTGCGACTTCGGCAGGAGCTGAATCAGCTCCACCTTTTCTCGCTGCCAGCGCGCCCAGCACAACGGCCATACGCGAGATTGGCGACATCAGCAAGCCACACAACTGCGCCAGCAAAACTTCTTTCGAAGGAATGTTAGCCAATTGCTTAACGCCGTTCACGTCCAGGGTTTTTCCGGCAAATACACCACAACGAATCACCAATTTGTCATTGGTTTTCGCGAAGTCAGCAACCACTTTCGCGGCTGCTACTGCATCAATGGAAAAGCCATAGATCAGCGGCCCAGTCATCTGGTCGGACACAACGTCGAATGCACTACCAGCTACAGCACGGCGAGCCAAAGTGTTTTTCAGAACACTCAGGGTCACGCCATTGCCCCTGGCTAAGCTGCGCAGACGGGTCATGTCAGCGACCGTGATGCCACGGTATTCCGCCAGCACGAGCGTTTGAGCTTTAGCTGCGAGGCCGCTCACTTCATCAATGACGGCTTGTTTCTCACTACGATTGAGACTCAAGGTCTACTCCTTAAAAATGTGCTCCCCGGTTTCCTGGTCACTTATCACAACCAGATCGCCATCAAACACGCGCATGTTCAGCGACCAACTGTTTTTTAGATTTTTTTCAAAACCATTCAAGCAGCGGGTGCGCCATCTGCGTTGGCCGGCTCCCGAAGAAGCCAATTAAGGGTTTTTGGGGTCTGACCCCAATAACCCACCAACGGTCTTGGATGGCCTGACGGAGCGCTAACCCCGACAGCCCACCACTTCTTGAGCAACCCCTGCGGATTACTCAAATTTTCCAATCAACCAGCGATGGTTTGTGTGTCGACGCGAACGCCCACACCCATCGTCGAAGACACTGCCACCTTACGCAGGTACACGCCCTTGCTTGACGCAGGCTTGGCTTTAACCAGCGCATCGATCAATGCAGCCAGGTTGCCCTGCAACTTGTCCGTGTCAAACGAACGGCGGCCAATCGTGCCGTGAACAATACCGCTCTTGTCAACGCGAAACTGCACCTGGCCAGCTTTTGCATTTCTCACGGCGGTTGCCACGTCAGGTGTTACGGTGCCAACTTTCGGGTTAGGCATCAAACCACGTGGACCAAGGATCTGGCCGAGGGTACCCACAACACGCATGGCATCAGGCGATGCAATCACCACGTCGAAGTCCATCTTGCCGGCCTTGATGTCAGCGGCCAGGTCGTCCATGCCAACGATGTCTGCACCAGCGGCTTTGGCTTCTTCAGCCTTGGCACCCTGGGCGAACACGGCCACGCGCTTGATTTTACCGGTGCCGTTAGGCATCACAACCGCGCCGCGAACGACTTGATCGGATTTTTTGGCATCAATACCAAGCTGCACAGCCACGTCGATGGATTCATCAAACTTGGCGACGGCAAACTCTTTTACTAGCCCAAGAGCTTCGGACACGGCATACAGCTTGTTGCTGTCGATCTTGTCACCAACAGTCTTTTGGCGTTTGCTTAGTTTGGTCATACAACACCTTCCACCGTCACGCCCATGGAGCGGGCCGAACCGGCAATCGTACGGACGGCAGCGTCAAGGTCGGCTGCAGTCAGGTCTTTCATTTTGTGCTTTGCGATTTCTTCAAGCTGGGCGCGGGTAATCTTGCCGACTTTGACCGTGTGCGGCGTGGCAGAACCCTTATCTAACTTGATGGCTTTCTTAATCAACGTAACAGCCGGAGGCGTTTTGATGATGAAGGTAAAGCTCTTGTCTGCATAAGCAGTGATGACCACAGGCAGTGGCAAGCCCGGCTCAACACCCTGGGTCTGGGCATTGAACTGCTTGCAGAACTCCATGATGTTCAAACCGCGCTGACCCAGGGCCGGGCCAATCGGTGGGGACGGGTTGGCCTTGCCAGCTGGCACTTGCAGCTTAACGAAGCCGACGATTTTTTTCGCCATACTTTTCTCCTTGCGGGTCATAACGCCAGGGCGCTGTAAAAAAACAGGCCCGGGCTCCCCGGGGGTTAGACAACTCAAGTTTCGGTTTTAAGGCCGTTCGCGCCGAGTTGCAAAGCGCAAAATTTTCGTAACTACTCAGGTCTTGCTGATTCGTAGGGTGGGCACTGCCCACGCTGGCTGCATGAATGTGGAGCCAAGTCGGGGATTGCGTAGGCGATGCCCACCCTACAGGGACCTGAGTAGTTACAAATTTTCTATCTAAATAATAAGAACGCTCAGGTTTTTTCAATCTGACCGAATTCCAGCTCAACTGGCGTTGCACGGCCAAAGATCGTGACCGATACGCGCACTTTGTTCTTGTCGTAGTTGACTTCTTCAACCGTACCGTTGAAGTCCGTGAACGGACCCTCCTTGATGCGTATATATTCACCGGTTTCAAATTCAACCTTGTGACGCGGCTTCGCGGTACCGACCTGCATCTGAGCAACGATTTTTTGCACGTCGCTTTCTGAAATAGGAGCCGGCCTATGCTTCGCGCCACCCACAAAACCGGTGACCTTGTTGGTGTGCTTCACCAGGTGCCAGCTCTCGTCATCCATGACCATCTCGACCAGCACATAGCCAGGGAAAAAGCGGCGCTCCGTGGTTTTTTTCTGGCCATTCTTGATTTCAACGACCTCTTCAGTCGGCACCAAAAAACGGCCAAATTTGGCTTGCATGCCGGCGCGGTTGATGCGCTCGACAATATTGCGTTCGACGGCTTTCTCCATACCAGAATAGGCATGCACCACATACCACTGCATGCCGGGGGTCGGTAGCAGCGTTGCGCCAGCTGCTACTTCGCTGACCACGTCACCGTTCATATTGCTCATTATTTTCTCCAGCCCAATATCAGGTCGTAAAACACCCATTCAAGCGTTTTATCGGTGAGCCATAAAAAGAGAGCCATCACGGCGACGAATGCAAAGACATACGCCGTCATCTGCATGGCTTCCTTGCGGGCGGGCCACACCACTTTTTTAACTTCGCGCCAGGAGTCGCGCCAAAACGCAACAAATTGCTTGCCAGGCTCGGAGGTCATGAACAACACCACCGCCGCCACCAGACCCGCGATCAAACCACCCCACTGGGCCAGCGGACCTTGCTTGGCGAGCAGGTAAAAGCCCGCGAGCGCGCCCACCACCAATGCAAGGGCGAGGGCCAGCTTGGCCTTGTCAGCAGCGGTGCTGACGGTTTCGACTTGAGAAGTGGCCATGGTTGCCGGATTTCCTATTTACTATTCTTCATCTTCACGCGTCCAAAGAGACAGCTCTTTAGACGACCTGCTTAGACACTGAAGCCCACCTGGAGTTTTTCAACTCGCGGCGGGCTTTTTGACTGTCTTTCAAACCACCTGTAAATCACAGCATGCAATCCACCGGGTGGCAGGGGCAGTAGGAATCGAACCTACAACCTTCGGTTTTGGAGACCGACGCTCTGCCAATTGAGCTATACCCCTCCGGGAATCTCTACAAACCCAACTGCCGGGTGCATAGCGGCGTTGCGCGGTGCTCGGAATCCTCATGCACACAAGTGCATTCCGGTGTCCTGCGCGACCCTCGCATGAGCCCAAAGGGCGATGCGACACGCGCCTTGCTTTGCCTCC
>JBCKNC010000029.1:0-25529 GCA_038902915.1 Polaromonas sp. | reverse complement strand
GCTGCCGACAACGCCCTGCGCACCCTGTTTGCCAACCCGCGCGCAAGCCGCCCCTGCCCCACGGTGGCCGACCAAAGCACCAACTTAACCGCAGCTGACAAAGCCCTGGCAGGCGCGCTGATGCGGGTCAACCACGTTGGCGAGGTCTGTGCCCAGGCGCTTTATGCGGCGCAGGCCTTGGGCACACGCGACCCCGTGCTACGCGCGCATTTTTTGGCCGCCAGCGCAGAAGAAGGCGACCATCTGGCCTGGACGCGGCAGCGGCTAGACGAGTTGGGTGCGCGGCCTTCGCTGCTCAATCCGCTTTGGTACGCGGGTGCCTTCGGTTTGGGGCTGCTCGCCAGCCGCCTCGGAGACCGCTTGAGCTTGGGCTTCGTCGTGGAAACCGAGCGTCAGGTGGAGGCGCACCTGGCAACCCACCTGGAGAAACTGCCCGAAGGCGACCATGAGTCGCGTGCCATCGTGGCACAAATGAAAGCCGAGGAAGCGCGCCATGCGCTGGAGGCAGTGAATGCCGGAGCACTGGAGTTACCAGGCGCAGTAAAAAGTTTGATGGGTGCTGGTGCCAAAGTTATGACGACCGTGGCGCGCTGGATTTAATTGGCTTCAGTGCGACAGCACTTTGGCTAAAACAGCCGCAATACCTGCTATCACGAAGCCTAGCATCCACTTGATTTGCGTTATTTCAGTCTTCAAAACTGCCAAGTCGATTCTTATCGGCGCAAACGCCAAGTCGAGATCTTTTTTAGTGACTAATTCGTCTTGCGCTTCGGCAATGACGCGTACAACCGTTTCGGCTTGGTCGGCGGTAAAGCCTGCCATTTTCAGCCTGTCTGAAAGCTTTAATGAATCAAAAGTTATTGTGCTCATAGCCGTAATTTACCTCAAACCTCCAAAACCTCAAAACTAGTCGTGATCTCAGCGGTTTTGCCCAGCATGATGGTGGCCGAGCAATATTTGTCGTGGCTCATGGCGATGGCGCGCTCTACCGCACTGGCCGCCAAACCCTTGCCTGTGACGGTGAAATGCATGTGGATTTTAGTAAACACTTTGGGGTCCACAGGCGCGCGTTCAGAGGTCAATTTGACAGAGCAACCCCGCACATCATGCCTGCCACGCTTCAAAATCAGCACCACGTCATAAGCGGCGCAGCCACCGGTGCCGGCCAGCACGGTTTCCATCGGGCGAGGTGCCAGGTTTGCGCCGCCGTTTTCGGCTTTGGCGGCATCCGGCGCGCCGTCCATCACCAGGGTATGGCCGCTCCCGGTCTGGGCCAAAAAAGTCATGCCCGAGGGTGATCCCGTGGTCGCGCTCGGGCCGGTCCAGCTAACTGTGCATTCCATGAATGTCTTTCTGTTTTAAAAAAACTAACTGAGCACTCTAACCCAAAAACCTTGGGCAACTATGATGGCAGGCTGTGAGAAACACCATGTCATCAGACCAAAACGCCAAAAAAAAGCCGCTCCAACCCGCTGATTATTTAAAGAAAATTCTCACGGCACGGGTCTACGACGTGGCCATTGAATCGGCACTGGAGCCGGCCAAAGCCTTGAGCCTGCGCCTGAAAAACAGCGTGCTGTTAAAGCGCGAAGACCAGCAACCGGTGTTCAGCTTCAAGCTGCGCGGCGCGTACAACAAGATGGCGCAGCTAAGCGCTGCCCAATTGAAAAAAGGCGTGATCTGCGCCTCTGCCGGCAACCACGCGCAGGGCGTGGCCATGAGCGCGCAAAAGCTTAGCTGCCGTGCCGTGATCGTCATGCCCACCAGCACGCCGCAGCTCAAGGTTGATGCAGTCAAAAGCTGGGGTGGTGAGGTGCTGCTGCATGGCGACAGTTACTCGGATGCCTACCTTTATGCCGTGACGCTGGAGAAAAAGCAGGGCCTCACCTTCGTACACCCGTTTGACGACCCGGACGTGATTGCCGGCCAGGGCACGATTGCAATGGAAATCCTCAGGCAATTGCAGGGGCCGGGCACAGGTTCACAGTCTTCCAGGCTTGACGCGGTGTTTGTTGCCATTGGCGGCGGCGGTTTGATCTCGGGCGTGGCCAACTACATCAAGGCGGTGCGGCCCGAGATCAAGGTCATTGGCGTGCAGATGGATGATTCGGATGCCATGATGCAGTCGGTCAAGGCCAAAAAGCGCATCACCCTGAATGATGTCGGCCTGTTCTCGGACGGCACAGCCGTCAAGCTGGTTGGCGAGGAAACCTTCCGCATCAGCCGCGAGCTGGTCGATGAATTCATCAGCGTCGACACCGATGCCGTCTGCGCCGCCATTAAAGACGTGTTTATAGACACCCGCAGCATTGTCGAGCCCGCAGGGGCGCTGGCTGTGGCGGGGATCAAAAAATACGTTGCCCTTCACAAAAAACAGGGCGAAACCTACGCCGCCATTTTGTGCGGCGCCAACATGAACTTTGACCGCCTGCGCTTTGTCGCCGAGCGGGCCGAGGTGGGCGAAGAGCGCGAAGCGCTGTTTGCGGTGACGATTCCCGAAGAGCGCGGCAGCTTCCGGCGGTTTTGTGAAATCATTGGCGAGCTGCCCGGCGGGCCGCGCAGCGTCACCGAGTTCAACTACCGCATCAGCGATGGCGCAAAGGCCCACGTGTTTGTCGGCTTGACGACCTCCGGCAAGGGCGAGAGCACAAAAATCGCGGCAAATTTCTCCCGCCACGGCTTCAAGACGCTTGACCTCACGCATGACGAATTGGCCAAGGAACACATACGGCACATGGTGGGCGGACACAGCGCGCTATCAAAAGATGAGCGTCTGCTGCGCTTTGTGTTTCCCGAGCGGCCAGGCGCGCTGATGAAATTTTTATCCAGCATGCAACCGGGCTGGAACATCTCGCTATTCCACTACCGGAATCAGGGCGCCGACTACGGCCGGATTCTGGTCGGTTTGCAGGTGCCCAAGGCCGACAGCAAGGCCTTCAAGACTTTTCTGGACACCCTGGGCTATCCGCATGTTGAAGAAACTGCAAACCCGGTGTACCGGTTGTTTTTGCAGAGCTGAGGGCTCTATGCCTGCGCCTGAAGTCGCTGAAGTTGATTTGCCAGACTCATCGGTGTGCCCAGGCTGCGGCGCTGGCTTGCGCTGCGGTGGTTATTGGGGTCAGACACCAATTTCGCAGCGGTGCGAAGCACCGCACCCGGAGGGCGAGCCACAGGCTAGTCGAATTTGGGCTCTGACCCCAAAAACCAAATGCTGGTGCTTTGACTTCGCCCGCGTTATCGCCGTGCCCGACCTGGATAAAAAACCGGAATCCACATGCCTGTGCCCCGCCTGCCTTCAAAAACTCATCTCCAACCAACGCCCATAAGCCATGACCTTCACCCTTCCGACCATTGAATCCGTCACCGATGTCCGCCTTGAAGCCAAGCTGCGGCACAAAATCGACAACAAGACCAAACCCGTTGGTGCGCTGGGCCAGCTGGAAGACCTGGCCCTGCAACTGGGCTTGATACAGCGCTGCGATATCGTGACTTTTGACAATCCGCAAATGGTCGTGTTTGCCGCCGACCACGGCATTGCGGTTGAGGGCGTATCGGCGTTTCCGCAAGCCGTCACGCTGCAGATGGTGGCCAACATGCTGGCCGGTGGCGCGGCCATCAACGTGCTGGCAAGGCAGCATGGCTTTGCACTGCAGGTGGTGGATGCCGGCGTGGCGGCTGACCTGGACGATCATCCATCGCTCATCAAACGCAAAATCGCGCATGGTACCCACAACCTGTGCAAGGCACCGGCCATGTCTGAAGCGCAGCTTGATCAAGCGCTGCGCGCAGGCGTGGACATCATCAAGGCGCTGCCGGGCAACATCGTCGCGTTTGGCGAAATGGGCATCGCCAACACGTCTTCTGCGGCACTGCTGCTGCATCGGCTGACGGGCACCTCGCTCAAGGACGCAACCGGGCGCGGCACGGGCCTGAGCGACGCGCAACTGCTGCACAAACGCGAGGTATTGATGCTCGCCGTGCTGCGGCACGCAAATGCCACAAGCCCGCTACAGGTGCTGGCGGCGATGGGCGGTTTCGAGATCGCCATGATGGTCGGTGCCATGCTGCAGGCTGCAAGCCAACGCCGCGTTATTCTGGTCGATGGTTTTATTGCAGGCGCTGCCGCTCTGGTTGCACAAAAGCTGGTGCCCACCGTGCAGCACTACATGGTGTTTTGCCACCGCTCGGCCGAGCGCGGGCACCGCCTGCTGCTGGATCACCTCAATGCCCGGCCACTGCTGGACTTGGACCTGCGCCTCGGCGAAGGCACAGGCGCGTTGCTGGCCTGGCCACTGGTGCAGTCAAGTGCGCGCCTGATGAACGAGATGGCCAGCTTTGCCTCGGCTGGTGTCAGCGGTAAAGACCAGGCCTAATTCCATTCGTCAAGCAACAAAGGCAACCCATCACATGACCACCAATCTGGACGGACAACTCGTTGTAGCGATTTCATCGCGCGCGCTGTTTGACCTTGAAGAAGAAAACCAGGTTTTCGAGCAGTCCGACGACCGCGCCTACATGAAGTTGCAACTCGACCGGTTAGAGCAACCCGCCAAACCGGGCGTGGCGTTCTCATTGGTTAAAAAGCTACTGGCTTTTAATACCGACATCAAGCGCGTAGAGGTCGTCATGCTGTCGCGCAACGACCCGGTGTCAGGCTTGCGAATATTCAAATCAGCCGAGGTCCATAAACTGCAGCTGGAGCGTGGCGTGTTCACAAAAGGTCGGCCACCCTACGACTACCTCAAAGCACTACAGGCGAATTTATTTTTGTCAGCCAACCCCGATGACGTGCGGGCTGCGCTGGATGCGGGTTTTGCGGCAGCCACCGTGGCCACCCATTCGGCGCACGCGAAAAACACCTACCCCAACGAAGTGCGTATCGCGTTTGACGGCGATGCGGTGCTGTTCTCAGACCAGGCCGAGCGTGTGTTTCAAAAAGATGGGCTTGATGCCTTTCAAAAACATGAGAGAAAACTGGCAGGCAAACCATTGCCACCTGGCCCCTTCATGCCGCTGCTGACAGCCCTGCACCGCCTGCAGCAGGCGAGCACACCGCGTATGAGCATACGCACCGCACTGGTCACAGCGCGCAGCGCACCAGCGCATGAGCGCGCCATCCGCACGCTGATGAACTGGAACATTGAAGTTGATGAAGCCATGTTTCTGGGCGGCCTGTCCAAGGGTGAATTTTTGCGTGAGTTCGAGCCCGACTTTTTCTTTGACGACCAGACCGGGCATGTCAACGCGGCAGCCCAGCACGTACCGTCGGGCCATGTGGCCAGCGGGGTTTCAAATAAATTGAAGACGAGCAACTGAATGGCAGAATCTATCCCCGACGAAACACCCATCGTCCAACCACCCCTGGAGCCCGTATCCGCCTGGGACCCCATGAAGCGTCCGGTGTTCAGAATGCTCTGGACCACTTGGCTGGTGTCCAACACCTGCATGTGGATGAACGACGTGGCTGCAGCGTGGATGATGACCTCCATGACCACCTCACCGATCTGGGTAGCGCTGGTGCTATCGGCATCGACCCTGCCGGTGTTTCTGCTCGGCCTTCCCAGCGGGGCGCTGGCCGATATTCTGGACCGCAGGCGTTACTTGATCTTCACGCAGTTCTGGATGGCGGTGGTGGCCACGCTGCTGGGCGTGATGGTGGTGTGGGGGCAGATGACACCGCTGCTGCTGCTCATGTTGACCTTTGCCAACGGCGTTGGCCTGGCGCTGCGTTGGCCAGTGTTTGCAGCCATCATGCCCGAGCTGGTACCGCGCCGCGAGTTGCCCGCCGCGCTGGCCTTAAACGGTGTGTCGATGAATGCCTCACGCATCATCGGGCCACTGGCTGCGGGGGCGCTGATTGCCAGCGCTGGCACCGAGTGGGTGTTTGTGCTCAATGCGGTGTTGTCAGTGGTCTCGGGCCTGCTCATCATGCGCTGGCGGCGAGAGCATGTGCCCAGCCCGCTGGGGCGCGAACGGCTGGTTAGCGCCATGCGGGTCGGTATGCAGTTTGTCTGGCAATCGAATCGCCTGCGCGCCGTGCTGCTGCGCGTGTCGCTGTTTTTCTTTCATTCAACCGCTTTGCTGGCCATGCTACCGCTGGTGGCGCGCCAATTGCATGGCGGCGCGGGCACCTTCACGCTGCTACTGGCATCCATGGGCGTCGGGGCGATTGTGGCGGCGCTCAATCTCACACGCTTGCGCCAGTTGATGCCGCGCGACACATTGGTGCTGCGCGCCACCATACTGCAATCGCTGTCAACCGTTGCCGTGGCGCTGGCACCCAACGCCTGGGTGGCGGTACCCGCCATGCTGCTTAACGGTGCGGCGTGGATCACCTGCGCCAACTCCCTCACCATGTCGGCCCAGCTGGCCCTGCCCGACTGGGTGCGGGCGCGCGGCATGTCGATGTACCAGATGGCCATCATGGGGGCCAGCGCGGCTGGCGCAGCGCTATGGGGCCAACTGGCAACCCTGAGCAATATCCAGGTCGCCCTGCTGGTAGCAGCCGTCAGCGGTACAGCCACCATGCTGCTGGCCCAGTACCACGTGGTCGACCTGAGCATTGAAGAAGACCTAACCCCTTCACGCGAATTCAAAGTGCCGGTGGCCGATGCACCGCCCGCCACAGGCCATGTGGTGGTGACGATTGAATACATCATCGACCCGGCACGCGCTGAAGAGTTTCGAGCCCTGATGCAAGAGAGCCGCCGCAGCCGCCTGCGCCAGGGCGCGCTGGAGTGGGCCTTGCTGCGCGACATCGGCCAGCCGGAACGCTACCTAGAGCAAATCACCGACGAGTCATGGACAGAACACCTGCGCCGCTTTGACCGCGTGACCGCCAGCGACGTAGCCCTGCGCGAACGCAAGCTGGCCTTTCACACCCCCGAAGAGCCGCCGCACGTCACGCGCCGCGTGGTGGAGGATGTTCGCTAGACGACAGCACGCGGTGGTCAATCTTGATGCAACGGTCCTGCACCACCAGCAGGCCAGCCGCTTCAGCCCTGGCCGCCGCACCCGCATGGGCAATGCCAAGCTGCATCCAAAGCGCTTTTGCACCCATCGCGATAGCCTCGTCAACAATCGACGGGATGTCTTCGCTGTTGCGAAAGCAGTTCACCAGGTCGATTTTTTCATGGGCGGCGGCATCGAGGAGTGTGGCGTAGGCCTTCTCACCCAGCACCTCTACTTCATTCGGATTGACCGGAATGATGCGATAGCCACTGCCCTGCATGTAACGCGCAACATCAAAGCTCGCACGCTGCGGCTTGTGCGACAAGCCGACCACGGCAATCGTTTTGCAGTTTTTGAGGATGTGTGCAATGTGATCGGCAGCAGGAATCGGGCTCATATGGGCGCTTCTAGAAATTCAGATTTTAGTTACGACGTAACTTGGGTACAAGTTAGTCTTCACTGCAACTGCGTTGTCGGGATGAAGTGCAAGGCGCGTGTCGCATCGCCCTTTGGGCTCATGCGAGGGTCGCGCAGCAACCGCAATGTACTTCAGGTACATGAGGATTGCGAGCACCGCGCAACGCAGCAATTCGCCCGAAAAATGAATTTATAGAAGTGCCCTAAAGTTTGGCCAGCTCGGCCCGTACCTCATCAACTGACAATATTTCCGACAGTACAACCGGTGCGCGACCTGGTTTGTAAATCACATATACCGGCACGCTGCTGCGACCCAATTGACTGAGTGCCGCTGTTACTGCAGGGTCACGGCGCGTCCAGTCGGCGCGCAGCAAGGCCACTTTTTTATCGGCGATGTCGGCCAGCACGGATGCGTTGGACAACGTGGTTTTCTTGTTGTACTGGCAAGTGACGCACCAGGCGGCGGTGAAGTCTACAAACACGCTCTGCCCCTGGGCTGTGAGCTGCTCTACCCGGCCCGGCTCCCAGGCTTGCCAGCCGCTGCTGGTCAACTGGGCGGCGGGCGGGCCATCTTGCAGCTTGACCACATTCGGCCCCAACGACCACAGCGCTAAAGCCAGCAGCAACACGCTGATACTTGCCAAAATAAGCTGTGGCCGACCTTTGAGCGTGAAGGCCCAAACGCACAGCGCCAGCAACAGCAGCAGCGCCAGCAATGCACCGACACCGTCGATGCCGCTTTGCTGACCCAGCACCCACACCAGCCAAACGACCGTTGCAAACATGGGGAAAGCCATCAACTGTCTAAAAGTAACCATCCAGCTACCTGCGCGCGGCATCGCGCGCGCCACCGCCGGTATCACGCTGGCAGCCAGGTAGGGCAGCGCCATGCCGACACCAATGGCACCGAACACGGCCAGCGCCTGCACCGCTGGCAAGCCGATGGCGTAGCCAAGCGCTGCGCCCATGAAAGGGGCGGTACAGGGCGACGCAATCGCGGTGGCCAGCACGCCCGTCAAAAACGAATCAACGGTCGGGTTTTTGACCTTAAAATTCGCCAAGCGACCGGGCAGAAAACTGCCAAATTCAAACAGGCCCGCCAGGTTAAGGCCAATCAAGGTAAACAATACCGCCAGCACCGCCAGCACCGCCGGGCTTTGCAACTGAAAGCCCCAGCCCAGTGACTCACCCGCCGCACGCAGGCTAAGGAGCAAAGCGCCCAGCGCCAGAAACGACAGCACTACACCAGCGCTGTAAGCCAGCCCGGTGCGCACCCGCACGGCCTGGTCTTTGACCTGCACAAAGCCGACCACCTTGATGGCGAGTACCGGAAACACGCAAGGCATCAGGTTCAAAATCAGACCGCCGATAAAAGCCCCGAGCAGCGCGGCCAGCAGGCCCAATGGTGGTGTGTTGTGTGGCGCATTGCTCTGTATCGGCGCAGCACCCGCAGCAGCATTGACCTTGAGCGCGGCCTCCAACGCAGACGACAACACCGCAACAGCGGCCACCTTGGGCCACTCGCCTTTGACCGGTGTTTCAATCCGGTAAGCAACATTTTCAACCGCAACCACCAGAGGCATGACGCTAGGGCTTTCGGTGCGTTGGCTTGACAACGGCAGTTGTGCTGTCCAGACACTGCCCTGCCAGGCCTGCTGCCATGCGGCGGCGGGTTCAATCACGCTGCCGGTTTCAGGAAATAGCACCAGCGTTTTGCCCTGTAGTGCAGCGGGCAGGCCGCTCAAACTGACCTTGATGCTGTTTGCAGAGAGGGCCGCAACGTCAATCTGGCTGCTGCCCACAGGCAGGGGCTTGGGTGTGGCATCAAATGTGGCCTGAAATAATTTGCGGTTCATTCCGGTCGAGCTTTTGACCGGAATGCTCAAGACAAACTCGCCTTCTTGCGGAATGCATTCCTTACGGCAGATCAGCCAGGCGGCTTTCAGTTTGACGTTGAGTTGCGAAGCCGTGAAGTTGGCGGCCACCGTAACCGGCACGGGCAAAAGAATGGTGTTTTCATAGCCATAGTTGAGCAGCGTGCCAAGCCGGATTTTCTTCGGCGTGGGCCAGGCGATGTCACCCGCCGTGATGCCGTCCGGCAATTGCCACTCCAGCACCGTCGGCAAGCCGGAATCACCCGAGTTTTTCCAGTAGGTGTGCCACTCGCTCTGGTGGTCAAGCCGTAAACCCAGCCAGACCTGCTTGCTAGGCTCAATGCCATCCGGTGCCCAGGCCAACAATTCAGCCCGCACCTGATCGGTGGTGACGACGCTGCTGGCCGCTCCAGCACCTTTTTTGAACCGATCAAAGCTGGTAGTTTGGGCTGCAGCCCCATTAAACAGGGTGCAAAAAGCTATTAAAAGCGTAGCAACCATTGGCGTAGATAAAAAGCGTTTGAGATTCATGATTAAGTAGTCTGAGCTGGCAGCGATGGTATTAGTTCCGTGTGTTGTGAGGCAGCCCACGAGCTTAGTCACGCTTGCCACCCACTTTATTACAGTCAACTCCGATAATAGAATCATGCCGTACACCGCTTCCGTCATTGCCCCCGCCATCATTGTGGCCACGCTGAACGCGAAATACATCCACGCCTCACTCGGCCTGCGTTACCTGCTGGCCAATATGAACAGGTAAACCACCATGACAAGCTCTGCAAGCACACCACCTTCAAATCGTTTTTGGGCTGACCTCAAAAGCCCTGACTTCGCCAAGCTCGACTTAGAGCGCAGCATCGCGGTGCTGCCGGTTGCGGCGATTGAGCAGCACGGCCCGCACCTGCCGCTCAATGTCGATGCCACGCTGGTCGATGGCGTGATCGCCGCCAGCCTGCCCCATCTTCCAGCAGATTTACCGGTGCTGTTTTTGCCAACCCAGTGCATCGGCCTGAGCCCTGAACACATCCGCTTTGCCGGCACGCTGACACTCAAGGCAGAAACCGTCATACGCCTCTGGACGGAGATTGCCGAATCGGTCGCAACCACGGGTATCAAAAAACTGGTGCTGCTTAATTCACACGGCGGCCAGGTCGGTTTGCTCGATGTGGTGGCGCGTGACCTGCGGGCACGCCTCAGCATGTTGGTCTACAGCGTGAACTGGTTCAACCTGCCGCTGGCAGACGGCAAGGGCGGTTCTGTGGGCGATCTGTTCAGTGCCGACGAGCACCGCTTCGGCATTCATGCCGGAGAGATTGAAACCTCGATGATACTGGCCCTCAAGCCTGAGCAGGTCGATATGGCGCAAGCACAAAATTTTCACTCCACCTCGCAAGACCGGGCGCAAAAATTCAGCATCCTTGGTGATGGTCGCAGTGCCAAGCTGGGCTGGCAAATGCAGGACTACAACCCGCATGGCGCAGTCGGTAATGCGGCAGCGGCTACGGCTGAAAAAGGGCGCGCCCTGCTCGATGCCGCAGGGCGCAGCTTGGCGCAATTGTTCACTGAGATGGACCAGTTGCCGCCCGATACGCTGCGCGATTCAATTGCGCGTTAAGCCAAAACAAGCTGATTTGCCTTTGCTGCTCTGAAAAGCGAGTTGAGAGGCAACTACTCAGCTTACCGGATGCGGTATGCCTCGTCTTGCTCCCTCTCCCTCTGGGAGAGGGGAAAAGAAATACAGGCGCAGACACCTGAGTAGTTACGTTGAAAGGCTCTTTTTTTAGGCCTAAAAGTGGCTGTAGCCCAATCAATACGGGTGCGAGCAGCTATGCTATTTGTAGCGGGTTCGGCTAATTGGAGTCTGACCCCAATTCTTTTTTGACCCCAATTCTTTTTCTGCGACGATCGTGGCGACGATCGCGCCAACACCTGTGTTCGCAATCTCTGTCTCGAGACTGCCCACCTCTGGCGTCACCACCTGCGCCATCGCCGTCACTTTCGCTCGGGAATTCGAGCCTGACCCCTTTTCTGACCCTTTTCTTGATGCCCTAGGCGTACAGCCATTTCTGCCGCGTCGGCAGGCTGCGAAAGAATCGCGCCAGCGCAGCGCTGTACATCATCATCCGCAGATTGACCACCAGCACCGTGGCCACCACGATGAATGCGGGCGCACTCTGCGCGATCAACGAGATCGCCACCAATTGAAAAGCACCTGCATAGACGATGATCGACATCGCCAGCACCATCCACGGGTCGAGTCCCGCAGCGACACTGGCGGCATCGGTGATAAAGGCAAACGGCAGCATGCAGATCAACATCGGTGCTTGCGCGCGTACACCGAGGAAGAAGGCACTGCGTCGGGTTTCCATGCAAGCATTTTGCGGCTGTTGATGGGGTTAACACAAGGGCGTGGTCGGCTCGCAGCATGGCCAATGTCGGCGCGCCAAAACTTCATGCAACAATCGCGACGAGCCCACTTCGTCCGATTCAGTGTTGATGCCTCCCATGACCCTCTACGCCATCACTATTTTCGTTTCCGCGTTTCTGCTCTTTCTGGTGCAGCCGCTGATCGCCAAACAAATCCTGCCGTGGTTTGGCGGCACGGCAGCGGTGTGGACGACCTGTCTGGTGTTTTTCCAGTTCGCCTTGCTGGCGGGTTATTTTTATTCCGACTGGATCACGCGCAAGCTCACGCCGAAACGCCAAGTCATCGTGCATTTGCTGCTGGTCAGCATCGCGCTGGCCTTGTTGCCGATCATTCCGGACGTGTCGTGGAAGCCGCAGGGCGACGAGGCACCGAGCCTGCGCATCATCCTGCTGCTCGCCGCCACCATCGGCCTGCCCTACTTCCTGCTCTCGACCACCAGTCCACTGGTGCAGGCGTGGTTCGCACGTTCCTATCCCGGTGCCAGCCCATATCGCCTGTTTGCCCTGTCAAATCTGGCGTCGATGATGGCGCTGCTGGGCTACCCGTTTTTGCTTGAGCCCAACATCGCCACGCAAGTGCAGGCGCTCGGCTGGTCGATGGGGTTTGGCCTGTTCGCGGTGCTGGTCGCCGCCACCGCGTGGCTGGCAGTGAAAGCACCAGCAGCGCCGCAGCCCACGACCAGCCCACAGCCTGAATGCGACGCTGCGCCGACGCTGCCGCCGACCCTGCAACAGAAAGCCATTTGGATCCTGTTGTCGGGACTGGGCTCGGTGTTGTTGTTGGCGATTTCAAACCACCTGATACAAAATATTTCATCTACCCCGCTGCTATGGGTGGTGCCACTGGCGCTCTACCTGCTCACGTTCATCCTGTGTTTCGATGCCAAGGGCTGGTATCAGCGCACGCTGGTGCTGCCGCTATTAACGGTGATGGTGCTGGCGATGTGCTACACGCTGGCCGACGAGGATTTGCATTTCATGCTGTATTGGCAAATCGGATTATTTTCAGCCGGGCTGTTCGTGGCGTGCATGTTCTGCCACGGTGAACTGGTGGCGCGGCGACCCGACCCTAAATTTCTCACTACGTTCTATTTGATGATTTCCGTCGGCGGTGCGCTCGGTGCGTTTTTGGTCGGCATCGTTGCACCGCTGCTGCTGTCGGCATATTTCGAGCTCGAACTGGCTCTGATCGCCGTCGCGGCGCTGGCCACTTATCTGCTGTGGGATATCACCCGTAACCTGCTGCGCAAATGGCGGGTGCTGATGGTGGGTTTCGCCGCGATGGTGACCGTTGCGGCGGCGGCATCGGGCGTCTACACGGTGCAGCAATATCGCGATGGCGCCATTTATTTTTCACGCAATTTCTATGGCTCGCTACGTGTCAAGGAGTACCTGCCACCGAGCAGCGAATACGGCTACCGCTCGCTCGTTCACGGTGCCATTTTGCACGGTGATCAATACCTCCAACCGCCGCACAGCCGCGCGGCCACGACCTACTACAAAATCAATTCTGGCATCGGACTGACGTTGACGGCAAAAGAAAAACTGAGCCCGAAGACGCCGCGGCGTGTCGGCGTGATCGGCCTTGGTACCGGTACGCTCGCGGTCTACGGCAACAAGGGCGATGTATTTCGTTTTTACGACATCAACCAAAGCGTGGTGGAAGTAGCCAACAGCCACTTCACCTATCTGAAAGACACCGATGCCACCATCGAAATTGCGCTTGGCGATGCGCGACTCAATCTGGAGCGCGAGCCCAACCAACAATTCGACGTGCTCGCCATCGACGCGTTTTCGAGCGATTCGATTCCGGTGCATCTGATCACGCTGGAGGCGCTGGATATTTACGCCCGGCACATCAAGGCCGACGGCGTAATCGCCTTTCATGTCTCCAATCGATTCCTCAACCTGAAACCAGTCGTCGCGATGATTGCCGAAAAGCGCGGCTTCCACGTGGCGTGGGTGTCCGAAACTTACGCCGATGGTTCTACCACCAGCGACTGGATTCTGCTGACCAAAGACAAGTCATTCCTGTTGCGCCCCGAATTTGCCGACGACACGGCGACGATTCCGCCCGAGCCAGATTGGCGATTGTGGACGGATGATTTTAATAATCTGCTGCAGGTGTTGAAGTAAACGGCGGGTCGTCGTGATCAGCTACTGATTTAATAGCATTTTATTTTTATGAATAGGTAATCCACGCTGCATGTTCAGGCGCATCTAAGTGCGGCAGCGTGTTGTAGGTCACCAGCATGTAGGCTGATTGGGGTCTGACCCCAATTCTTCTGCGGTTCCCTTTTTTGGCGACGCAAAAAGGGTGACTGCGCAGTCGGGTGCACATCCCGACATCCTACCCCGTCGGGGCGTAACCCGACAGTTCCTTTGACATGTCGCCATGGTATATCGCTTTACAGTTTCCGTGATGCGGAATATCATGGCGCATGATCCGTTCGTTTCTTTGCGCCGAGACTGAGCGGCTTTTCAATAGCCGGGCGGTTCCGAGGTTCAGGAACATCGAGCGAGTGGCACGCCGCAAACTGCTGCAGCTTCATGCCGCAACGGAGTTGGCCAGCCTGCGAATACCCCCGGGCAATCAGCTCGAGGCGCTAAAGGGTGACCGGAAGAATCAACACAGCATCCGCATCAATGACCAATGGCGGATTTGCTTTGTGTGGCGCGACGACGGCGCCCACCAGGTCGAAATTGTGGATTACCACTAGGAGATAAAAATGGCGAAGTTGCTTGACGAAATTCATCCTGGCGAAATTTTACTGGAAGACTTCATGAAACCCATGGGGATCACTGCGCGCAAGCTATCTGCCGACATTGACGTGTCACCCAGCCGTATCAGCGAGGTTGTTCACGGGCAACGCCCCATTACCGCAGACACGGCATTGCGCTTGGGGCTTTACTTCGGCATGGAGCCACGTTTCTGGCTCAATCTCCAGTCGGAATACGACATGCGGGTCATCGCGCGTGAGCAGCGGGAGGCGATTGCCAAACGTATCCGTGTTTTCCAGCCCGCGGAGGTTTGAACCGGCTGATTGGGGTCTGACCTCAATTCTTCCCCAGCCTCAGCAACCGAGCTGCTCAGCAAGGTGCAAAAAGTCCCTTGCATTGACGTCAAAATCGTCCTCGAACCGCACGTCCACCTTGCCGTCAGGTCCAAGCTCCAGAGGCCGTGCAACAAATCCTACCCTCATGCCCAGTCTCTTGGCAGCGCGCAGGTCGTATTTGTGGCACGCCACCATCATCACTTCTTCGGCCTTTAGGCCCAAGTAGCGAAGCGCCATGGTGTAAGTTCTCGGGTCAGGCTTGAAGGTGCCGACCATTTCGGCGGCAAACACCGCGTCCCACGGCAAGCCCCCGAGCTTGGAAATATGGATGACGGCACTGACATCCGCGTTTGAAAGCGTCGCCAGCTTAAACTTGCGCTTGAGCCTTTGCAAGCCGGGCACGGTGTCGGGCCAGGGCTGGATTTGCTGCCATGCAAAATTCAGTTTCTGACGTTCGTCTTCCGAAAAGAATTCAAGCTTTCGCTCGCGCAACAGGCGGTCGAGGGCTTCCCGATAGATCGCATCGACTGAAGACCAAGGGCGTTTGTTGGCCAGTACCTCATCAAGGGCCGGCCGATACATGCCGCGCCAGTCATCGACAAACCGACCCCAGTCCGTGTTACCGGCGCGGCCGTCCGCCAGTCTCTCTGCCGCAACAGAAAGCGTGGTTCTGAAATCAGTTGCTGTCCCCTGGACGTCGAACAGCAAGGCTTTAAGGGAGGTCGGGGTCATTAGATCGAACCTGTTGGGACCGAATGAATTATTCTGGCTTGATGCCGCGATCGGCGATGAGCTTGCGCCAGGTCTTGATCTCGACTGTCACCTTCTTTGATGGTGGGTGACTCAGAAATGTACTTCAGGCTGCGTGCCATTCGTGGCAAGCAGTGAGCAGACGGCGGCGGTGACTTGTGCGGTGGTGGCCTGGCCACCCAGGTCGCGGGTGTGCAGGGTCGGGTTGGCGGTGACGGCCTCGATGGCCTGCATCAGGCGCTGTGCCGCAGCGTTTTCACCGAGGTGCTCCAGCATCATGACGCAGCTCCAGAAGGTGCCGACCGGGTTGGCCAGGCCCTTGCCCATGATGTCGAAGGCCGAGCCATGGATCGGCTCGAACATGCTGGGGTAGCGGCGCTCGGGATCAATGTTGCCGGTCGGTGCAATGCCCAGGCTACCGGCCAGCGCGGCGGCCAGGTCGCTCAGGATGTCGGCGTGCAGGTTGGTCGCAACCAGGGTGTCGAGCGACGCGGGCTTGTTCACCATGCGTGCGGTGCAGGCATCGACCAGTTCCTTGTCCCAGGTGACATCGGGGAATTCCTTAGCTGTCTGCAATGCAATCTCGTCCCACATCACCATCGCGTGACGCTGGGCGTTGGACTTGGTGACAACCGTCAGCAGCTTGCGGGGGCGCGATTGCGCCAGGCGGAAGGCGAAGCGCATGATGCGCTCAACCCCGGCGCGCGTCATCATCGACACGTCGGTCGCGACTTCGATCGGGTGGCCCTGGTGCACGCGGCCGCCGACGCCTGAGTATTCGCCCTCGGAGTTTTCGCGCACGATGACCCAGTCGAGCTGCGTCGGCGTGCAGCGCTTGAGCGGTGCGTCAATGCCGGGCAGGATGCGCGTGGGCCGCACGTTGGCGTATTGGTCAAAGCCCTGGCAGATCTTCAGGCGCAGGCCCCAGAGCGTGATGTGGTCGGGAATGTGCGGGTCGCCAGCCGAGCCGAACAGGATGGCGTCCATACCCCGCAGGGCGTTCAGGCCGTCGTCGGGCATCATCACGCCGTGCTCGCGGAACCAGTCCCCGCCCCAGCCAAATGAAGTGAATGCAAAACCGAAGTTTTTCTGCGTGGCCGCCAGTGCTTCGAGCACCTGTTGGCCAGCCGGCACCACTTCCTTGCCGATGCCGTCGCCCGGAATACAGGCAATCTTGTAAATCTTCATGGGGTTTTCTTAAACAGCAAGCAATGGGGGTGAACTCTATCGATTGCGGAATTTTACAAAACGTCTAATAGCACCCTATTTTTATGCATAAGTAATCCACGTCGCATGTTCTGGCGCATCTAAGTGCGGCAGCGTGTTGTAGGTCACCAGCATATGGCGCTTGGGCGTGAAGGCGCACTCGGTGACCGAACAGTTGCGTATGCGCAGGTTCAGCTCAATCGTGGTTTCAGGGCTGCAACCCAGCACATGGCCAACGGCGGTGGCTATCGGCCCGTCCGGTCATCTTCACGGTTGGATGACCGGTGTAGGGCCACCGCCCTTGTATTGCCCCTGCCCTGAGCCGCCACCAGCTTCATCAAGACGCGCGCAAGCTGCGTTGTAGAGAGCAGGGCTAAGCGGTCCTTTCGCGGCGATCTCGATATCCGCCATGAGATGCGATTCATTTGTTGTTGCAACCAGTGCAACATCGACATTATCATTGGTTAGCGCAAAGCGGATCATGAATTCAATCGGAGGCATGCCCTCAAGCAATTCATCAAGACGCGCACGTTGCCAGAGATCGCGCACCTCGCCGTCTTTGGTGCCAATCGGTCTTGTCGCCCAACCCTTGGCAGGCGCGCCCCGCCCGGTAACGCCCCGCACGACGACAGCTTTGCCAGCATTGCGAAGAGCTGCAAGCATATCTTCATTGGTCCGCTGAAGCGCGGAATACGGTACTTGCACAATGGTAAAATGGTCGACATCGACAAATTCGGCGAGCAAGGGAAGCCGCGACGAAATTCCAAAATGACGCACTGCGCCCTTTTGCTTAAGTTTTATGAGCGCATCCAGAATGCCTCCCTCCTCCAGCTGTTTGAGGGTTGGATTGCCATGCACCTGAACAACATCGAGATAGTCGGTTTGCAATCTGCGCAGGCTCTGCTCGACACCGGCTGTCACATTTTCCGCCGTATAAAAATGATCTTCATGGCCGGAATGATTTGCAGGTAGGCCCACCGCGCAGGCGCATTTGGAAGCGAGGATCACTTCCGATCTGTGTGCGCCCAACGCTTTGCCAATGAGTGTTTCGCTTAATCCATAATCGATGGATGTGTCGATATAATTGATCCCAAGATCAATGATACGGTGGATGAATGCGATCGCGTCCTTCTCGTTGATGTCGCGGGCGCGCGGCGGACCGGATAACTCCATCGCTCCATAACCCATCCGGCTCACGGTCAAACCCGTTTTACCCATATTCCGGACACCGCCCGCGAGAATCGTCATTCCATTAGCAAGGATAGGAAATTCAACCGCATGAGGCCAAGTATGGCACCGAAAAGCGTCCTCAAGAGTCGTGCTTTCCCTGATGTGGCGATCTGAATCTCCAAGGTTTTTCCGTCCACCGGCACAAACGACATGCAAAGCTGGGCTGCGGGCACAGCCCTACCCCGGCGCAGTCGTCGCTTTTTAGGTCAGCAGGTTCACCAGTCTGTGCGCTGGCCATGCACCTGATCGCGCGCGCCCGAGAGCTCTACGTCAAAGAGCCGATGAGTGTCGATCTGGATGCGACGGTCTAAGCGCTTAATTCGAGCCTGACCCCTTATTTTCTTGTGCGCTGCGTTTTGTCTACCCGGTCAGCGGCGAGCGCATACAGTTTGAAAGCCAGGCGCCCTTCTGAGCCTGATGACAAATGGCGCCGATCCGTGGAACTTCACCGCGCAAACCCGCCTCTGATGAAAATCAACGGAGACCACTGATGTACCCTGCACCGCCCTCTTCCTCCCCAAACTCCCCAACGGCTCCCGGGCTGTTTCGCCGCCGCACCATGGCAGCCGCCCTAGTTGCCGCACCCGCACTGTGGCTCGGTCCGCGCGCCCAGCCGGCCGCTGGCCGCCGCGCCACACCGGCGCAAACCGAAGGCCCGTTTTACCCGCTGGCCTTGCCCCAGGACAGTGACCATGATTTGCTGCGCAACGGCGCACTGAGTTATCCGCAAGGGCAAAGCGCCTGGGTTGAAGGCAGCGTGAGCGACCTGGCCGGCAAACCCCTGGCCGGTGCCCAGGTGGAGATCTGGCAATGCGACCACGCCGGCCACTACCACCACCCCGGTGACGGCAACAAGGCGGACCGCCGCTTTCAGGGCTTTGGCCGCGTGACGGTGGGCGCCGATGGCCGCTACCGATTTCGCACCATACGTCCGGCCGCGTACGGCAGCCGCACGCCGCATATTCACGTCAAGGTCAGGCTGGGCCCGCACGAGCTGCTGACCACCCAGTTGTATGTCGCGGATGACCCCGGCAATCCGCGCGACTTTCTGTGGCGCAGGCTGAACGAGGCCGACCGGGCGGCCCTGACCGTGCCGTTTACGCCAGGCAGCGACGGCCTGCGGGCCAGCTTTCCCATCGTGGTCGACGTCTGAGGAACCATCGGGGGCAGACTCCAATTGACCTTCTAAAAACGGCTGTGAAGGTCATTTTTAGGTAACTACTCAGGTCCCTGTAGGGTGGGCACTGCCCACGCAATCCCCGACTTGGCCCCATTCATGAAGCCAGCGTGGGCAGTGCCCACCCTACGAATCAGCAAGACCTGAGTAGTTACTTTTTCGATGCATAAAAGTGGCTGTAGCCCAACAAATACAGCTATGACATGCTACTGATTTAATAGCACCATGTTTTTATGAATAAGTAATCCACGTCGCATGTTCGGGCGCATCTAAGTGCGGCAGCGTGTTGTAGGTCACCAGCATATGGCGCTTGGGCGTGAAGGCAAACTCGGTGACCGAACAGTTGCGTATGCGCAGGTTCAGCTCAATCGTGGTTTCAGGGCTGCAACCCAGCACATGGCCGACTGCGGTGGCTATCGGCCCGCCGCTGGAGACCAGCAGCACATTGCCTTCATAGGTCTTGCGAATGTGATCCAGTGCATCGGTCACGCCCGCTACAAAGTCCGTGTACTCGGGCATTCCCCGCGGGCTGACCACAGCGGCCATCCACTGCTTGAGCCCGTCTTTCAGCAGGCGAAAGTGGTGGCGGTACATCTCGGGCGTGGTGGCCTTTTCAAGCTTGTGCGGGTGAATGGCGGCAATCACGGCTTCGCTGTCGTATTCGTTAAGGCCCGCAAACTGCGTTGCTTGTAGCGGCAGGCCGGCACCGGCACAAATCCCCTCGAACGTTTTGACCTGCCTCTGCAATGTGCCAGTGAATGCTGCGTCAAAGCGGATGCCCTTGTATTTGAAATACTCGCCCAGCCGCAGCGCCTGACGGTAGCCCAGATCACTGAGCACATCATAGTCATCAGCGCCAAACGAAGCCTGGCCGTGGCGTACAAGGTAGAGGGTTCCCATGGGTGAATTGTGCTCGGAAGTGCGCGGGCCAGCCGTCTCTTTTGCGACTGCTGTGCAACTCGGGTGCCGCTGGAATCAGAGCGTCACATGGCCGTCAATGCAGGTCACCGACTGACCACCAACCCAGACCTGCCCCGTGCTGTCGCGCTCCAGGTAGACCTGCCCGGCACGGCCTAGGCATACGCCTTGTGATGCGGTGTATTGCTGCGGCATGTAGCCGTCGGCCATCAGCCATTGGGCCAAGCTGGCGTTGAGGCTGCCGGTTACGGGGTCTTCAGTAATGCCGATGCAGGCGGCAAAGGCGCGTACTTCTAGATCGGGCGTTGACGCAACATCGGTGGCTGATGTTTTGCTGAACGCTTTGGCTTCGCGGTTGGTGCGTCCTATCAATGCGGGCGATGCGCTGTGGTTGTAAATGCCCGCCACGCCGACTTTGGCTTGGAGTCTGCCAAGCTCGATGTGATTGGGGGCTAGCTGCAAAACCGTCTCGGGGCTGTCGAGCAACAAACCCAGCCACAGCGGGCCGTTGTTGAGTGTTTGCGCCGCTAGGATTTGTGTGGCCTTCAAACCCAGCGCGGCAGCAACTTGCGCCAGCAGCACCGGGCTGGGTGCAGAGCGCAAAAGCGGCGGTGCGGCAAAGGCCAGCCGATCGGCAGCCCCTGCACTGCCAGGTTCGCGGCGAATTTTGACCAGACCCTGTTTGCATTGCTGGACGATGAAGTCATCAAGTTTGGGCTTGCCACCGGCCTGCAGCCAGGCGTGGCAACTGCCCAGCGTGGGGTGGCCGGCAAAAGGCAATTCGCCGCCGGGTGTGAAGATGCGCACGCGGTAGTCGGCTGCGGCATCGGCGGGCGGCAGCAAAAAAGTGGTTTCCGATAAATTGATCCAGTGCGCAAAACGCTGCATGGCCGCATCGTCAAGCCCCGTGCCATCGAGCACCACAGCCAGCGGGTTGCCGTAGTAGGGCGTGCTGGTGAACACGTCGATTTGTTTGAAGGGGCGTCGCTTCATTTTTTGGAAATAAAAGTAGTTGTGATTTATGCCAATGCCATGTCCAGCACTCCCTTGCTTGCGGGACGCGCGCAAAGACCAGCGTACCAACGCTCAACATGCGGGTGACTCTGGCGTGGCTGGGCCAAGTTAAACCAGCGGTGCGCCTCGCAACCCAAGGGGATGTCGGCCATCGTGAAGTGCTCGCCCGCGATGAAGCGGCTTTCCGCCAATTGCCGATCCAGCAGCGCCATCAGCAGTTCTACCGCCTCGTTTGAATCTCTAATTGCTTGGTAGTTACGCTCAAGTTCAGGCGTACGAATCAGATTCCAAAAACCGGGGCGACTGGCCGGGTTGATGGTGGTTTGTTGCCAGTCCATCCAGCGCTCGGCATCAAAGCGTTCGTGCAGGTCTGTCGGATAGAAGTTGCCGCTAGAGTGTTTTGCGCACAGGTAGCGCACGATGGCGTTGGACTCCCACAGGACAAAGCCGTCATCTTCTATCACCGGGATCATCGAATTAGGATTAAGGCGTATGTACTCTGGCGTTTTGACAATGCCAAATGCACCGCCTGCTTCCGTGTGCTGGAATTCAAGCTCAAGCTCCTGCGCCGTCCAGACCACTTTTTTGACGTTGATGGAACTCATGCGGCCCCATATGTGCAAGCCCTTGTGTTTGCCGCTCATGGCAGGTTCCCCTTGAAAACATCGGCCAGCGCGGCGATGCCGATGTTGATCTGAAGGGCGGACGCAGTCACCTTCAAAATCTCGCAGATAAACGAAGGGTTCATTTTTTCGGCGCGCGCGGCCAGGGTCCAGTGCATGTTGCTTCTTTCCATGGTTGTTCTCTCTTTGTTCTTTCTTGTCCCGTCAATCCACGATAAATAGTAGCGCACCTTTGGCTCCTAGTGGTGCAACTCGGCCTGGTCAGCCACCAGATAGCTCATGCCGGGCAGCCGCACATGCTGGCTTCATGCGGCTTCCCGCAAGGTGACGGTATGGATGGGCATTTTCTTGCCGGCAAACACGGTGGCAATCACGGTCAGGCAGAAACCCACGGTGACCGCGTCCAGGCGCTCGCCGAGCAGCGGCACCGCAAACAGCATGGACAAAAACGGTTGCACCAACTGCACCTGGCTGACACGCACCGTGCCGCCGAGCATCAGGCCGCGGTACCAGGCAAAAAAGCCCAGCCACATCGAAAACACCGCCACATAGGCAAAGCCGACCCAGGCGCTGGCCTTGAGCGGGGCTGTGGGCCAACTGAGGAGGGACAGCGGCAGGGTCAATGGCAGGGAGATCACCAGCGCCCAGCAGATCACATGCTCGGCCCGCATGTGCTGCGACAGCCGCGCACCGTAGCCGTAACCCACGGCCGCGCACAGCATGCCCGCCAGCAGCAGCCCGTCTGCAAAATGCATCGACAGCGAACCCGCCGCGCCGCCCGGGCGCAGCATGGCAAACGCCACCACGAGTGCGCCGCCCAAGGCCGCGCACAGCCAGAAGCCGGCCGACGGGCGCTGGCGGTGCAGCAGCGCGCCCACCGCGGCCGTGGCCAGCGGCAGCACGCCGACAATCACGCTCGCATGCACGGCTTCCACATAACGCATGGCAATCGAGGTGAACAGCGGAAAACCGAAGACCACCCCGCCCGCGGTGATGGCCAGCGGCAACCAGTCGCGGCGCTGCGGCAGCGCCGCGCGCGTGGCCAGCAGAAACACCACTGACAACGCAGCCGCCACCACGGCCCGGCCCAGCGCAATGAAAACGCCCGACATTTGGGGCGCGTCCGGTGTTCCCACGGCCAGCCGTGTCATGGGCAGCGTAACCGCAAAAATCACGATGCCGAGCAGGCCGAGCCACAGCCCCTTGTTGATGTTGGCCGGCGTGGGGGTCATATCAAAAGCATCCAGATCGCGGCGATGCCGGTGTTGACTGGAAATGTTTTGGGCGAGGGCTGGTCGGCCGCAAAACTGATGATGCCGGGCTTTTCAGTCACCTTCAAAATCTCGCGGATAAACGAAGGGTTCATTTTTTCGGCAATGCAGTCAAGACTTCAAGACTGCCACAGCAGCCGAAAAACTGAAAAACGCCAGTACTGTAGACAACAAAATAATACGCGCAATACGTCCGTTGTTGGCACCAAACCTTTCGGCCAGCAGCGACACATTGCTGGCGCTCGGCAAGGCCGCCACCAGCACAATCACCGTCAGGGCAAAGGGCTGCAGCGGCACACCGAGCTGAATGGCGCTCAGGCCCACCAGCGCGACCAGCAGCGGATGCAGCACCAGCTTGATCAGCGCGACCGGCACATAGTCCTTCAGGGGGGTGGTTTCCACGCTGTTCAATTGCGAGCGCGCCAGCACCGCGCCTATGGTGAACAGCGCGACGGGCGAGGCGGCGGCGGCCAGCAGGGCGACCGTTTGCATCACCGGCGCGGGTAGTGTCAGGTCTATGCCGGACGACACGGCGCCAAGCACAATGGCCCAGGGCATGGGGTTCAGCGCCACGCCCTTGAGGGCTTTTTTTGCCGCCACTTTCACCCCATGGCTGTCAGCCGAGTCCAGCCGCGACAGGGCAATGCACAGCGAGCTGGTCACCAGCAGGTCCACCACGATGGTGACAATGGCCGGCCCCGCCGCCTGCGCACCCAGCAAGGCCACCAGCAGCGGCACGCCCATGTAACCGGTGTTCGGAAAAGCCGCGACCAACGCGCCGAAGGACGCGTCGTTCCAGCCGATGCGCCGGTTGCGCGTCACGGCAATCGTGAACGCCACCATGATCAGCGCACACAGCAGATACACCGCCGCCAGGCTGCCGTCGAGCAGCTCGGCCACCGGCGTACTCGCGCCAAAGCGGTACAACATGCACGGCAGCGCGAAGTACAGCACAAAGGTATTGAGCCCCGGAATCGCAGCCTGCGGCAAAAACGCCCGGCGCGCCGCGATGTAACCGCAGAGTACGAGTGCAAAAAACGGAAAGGTGACGAGGAGGATGGCAAGCACGACGCTTATTGTCGCCCGCAAAATCGCAATCCCACGACTGGCTATGACTTTGGCGACATACCTTGGTCATAATTGCGCTGATGCAAATCACATTCACCCAACATGCACTTGCTCGAATGGCCGAGCGTGGCATCAGCCAGGCCGAAGTGCAAGACACACTTGCAAAACCATTGCGCACGCTAAAAGCGCAAAATGGCCGTACCGAAGCGCAAGTCTGGATTCAGCGTGCAGGTAAACGCCAGTTGTTGCGGGTGTTGTACGAAGGTGATGTTGTGGTGATGGTGGTGGTTACCGTGATGGCGACCAGCAAATTTGAAAAGTATGGAGTGCAGCCATGAAAATTGAATACGATCCAAAAGCCGATGCCATGTATATCCGTTTGAAGGCAGGCATCGTTGCCGACAGCGATGAGGTGCGGCCTGGCGTGGTGCTCGACTTTGATGCAGAAGGCCGGGTACTCGGCATCGAAATGCTGGACGTTAGCCTGCGCACTGACAACCCGCGTGAAATGGCTATGGAACTGGTTGGGATTTGATCGACTCGGTATCCTTCGCGACTTGCTTCAAAGCCGTCTCCTTCTCCCCCAGATTTTTTGAATCGGCATCACGCGCGCGCAGCGCACGCTGGCCGTCAACTGGCTGCGCCGCCGCAAGAAAGGTCGCGACACCATTGCCAGCATACCAAGCCGCTTTATCGCCGAGATGGCACTGGAAAAAACCACCATCAAGGAAGACCCGCGCGAAAAGCTCAAAGCCCTGCGCGCAGAGTTTGCAAAGCGGGCTGCGGATAGTCTGCAGGCGCAAGCCCTAGTACTGCGACGCACGCCGCTCTGACAAGGCATCAACCGACCGCACCCCGCCTCGCGGCGACGCACTTGCCCTTTGGCTAACCTTCGGCTCTACATGCCTGGTACCGGGACTTTCACCCGGCTGGATTCGTGCCATGCACGGCACGCACGTAGAGCTAAGGGACACCGCGCAGTTTTATCGCGCAGCGTACAGCGACCAAAGTGAACGAGGTTGAGCGCCGTTAGGTTGCACTCGGGCCTCTCGCCTGGAGTTCGGAGAGTACTCGATGCACAAACGGAGCTTTGGCCTCCGTGTATGCCTCGCGATCTTCGCGAAACTTCTCCGCGAGGCGCAGCTTGAGTTCACCGTACTCCGCTGCGAGCGCGGGACTATGACGTAGCGCGTCGCGAAAGGCTAGCCGTTGATACCACAGGGCGCTGCCGAGAGGCACGAGATGCAAGTGGTGGGTTCGGTGAAAGGGGGACGGCTTGCACAGCCAGTGCATGACCTCTGCCTTGTATGGGAAGTAGACGTACCCTACGGAACAGGCCGCCGCGATTGCCGGACGCGACGCTTCCAGCGTTCGGATCGGAGCCATGATGTCGATGACCGGCTTCGCTGCGAGCATTGGAACAGCGGTGCTTCCGATATGTTGAATGGGGCCTACAAGCCACGGATGCAGGGCGCGTTCGAGGGCCAAGCACTCGGCGCGGAACTTCGCCGGCCACGAGGTATCGTAGGCCACCACCTCGACGGGCG
>JBCKNC010000028.1:0-25538 GCA_038902915.1 Polaromonas sp. | reverse complement strand
GTATCTAATGTAATTGCAGTATTTTCAATAACAAAAGAATGATTCTTTTTTGGAAAGTAATTATAGATGGAGTACTTGGGTAAATTAGAATCAATGAAGAGTCAATGGGGTCAGATGGTGTAAGCCTGCTGTCTGAATCCTAATGAAGTTTCCGATTGCTGTGACCCCGCAGCGCTTGCGCCAGCTTTGGTATGTGCCACTGCTGGGTCTGGCGATGGGGTTGATACTCGTACGCACGCTTGTGATGGCGAAGTTGCTGGATGTTCCCAGCTTTGCGCAATTCAGCGGAGGGTTGCTGGTATCCAGTACCTTCTCCATGCTGGGATGTTTAGGCTTGCATTTCCTGCTTCAGCGCGAAATGCCGGTGCAGATTATCCGGGGTCGCGAGCGTGCCGCAGCAATGTTGCTGATGCAATCTCTAATTGCCGCAGTCGCTTGCGCGCTTGCGGGGCTGATGTTGGTAGCCGCCGGCATAGAAGTCGGTGGACTAGGACCGAGTATTTTGGTCATCGGTGTTATTCATGGGTTGTCGCAGCAGGTATTTCTGATTGCCACGGTGGAGAGTCGTAGCCGAGGGCAGCCACTGCTGTTCTCCCTACAGATGCTGGTGCGAGCCGTGATTGTGCTTGCGGTCAGTATCGGCGTTGGTGTCTTGCTCAAGAGTGCCGCGGCCGTCCTCATGGCGGAAGCGATCGTTTCATTGCTGCTGACGCAGAAAATTCTGCAGGGCGTGTGGCAGCGTTCGCGGGTAGGCGCGGCCTTGGCCTTCCGCCTGGCTGTTCGCAGCATGCGGCGGATTCGCTGGTCTTCAGCCATGACATTGCTGGCAGTGGCATCCATAGGCTTCTTGCTAATGAATATCGACAGGTGGGCCGCGGTGTATCTGCTGCAGCCCATAGCATTTGCATACTACGCGTTCGCCTGGACGGTACTGATGGTCGCGCAGTCGATGCAGACCGTGATCAATGCCTCGGTCTATCCGATGCTGGCGCGCCGCTTCGCCAGCTCCGGCCGTGCTGCATCATTTCGCATCGCAGCAGGAGCATCGATTGGTTTGCTGTTGGCCTGCGTGATCACTTTCTGGCCCGCTTCCTGGTTGCTGAATGCGGTCGTCATGCGATGGTTTCCTGCTTACGCGGAATCGACGACCATTTTCGGAATCTTCATTTTCGTAGCTGCACTGCGTCTTTCTGATTTTTGGTCTAGCCACCTATTGATAGTTGGCCGGGAAATGCGCCTGCTGTTGGTAAATTTCACAGTGGGTGCGATTGTTTGCGGAGGCTGGTTTTATTTATTTGCAACAGGGGTTAACGTGCCGATCGAAATGCGAGACTTGGCTTGGCTTGCCGCGACCTTGGCGGTTGTTAGCTATTTTGCTGCCGCTGTTACAGCATGGGTCGACAGGCGGTAGAGAAGCGGAGCCACTTCTGTAGATGCCACTGTAGAAAATGTTCTGCAGGAAATTTTTAATAAACTAGCGCCGGAATTTAGGACATTTTCTGTGGATGATCTCTTTACGTTAAGGGCAAAAATTGTAGCCATCCCTCGAGCATCGGTGGGTTTACATGGTTGAAATAGTATGAAAATCGGTTTTTCTAACATTTATTCATTTCGACCGCATGTCGAGCATCTTTACTACCTTTCTATGCTGATGAAGCAAGCAGGGCATGAAGCTTTTTTTCTTGCCTGTGACGGCAGTGTCTCAAACTGCTATCCACGCGCGCTAAAGGGAACCAGCAAGTTGACGGAGTGCCCAAAATGCATCTTGGGTGGCGTGCGGAGCTATCCAGTGGGGCCTGTCACTTCTATTTCTGCCAGTGCAACCGGGCTAGACGCAGCTACTTTGGACCGTCTGGCCCTTTCAAGCTCTTGTACCCTTACGCGGACGGAGTCTGACTCCGATTGGTATGAACCCGATGTGGTTGCCCTGCGGAAGAGTCTTTACGATCCAATCGCGTCGGTATATGAAAGTGCTATGCGCTGGATTGAGCGCAACCGCTTGGATGCCGTGATTTGCTTCAATGGCCGTATGGACCTGACTCGCGCTTTGACTTATGCATGTGAGCGCAGTGGCATTCCGTACCTTACGCACGAGCGCACTTGGTTTGGAGATGGTTTGCATTTGATCCCGAACGCAAATTGTTTGTCTATTGCGCCTGTTGACAAGATGGTTCGCGACTTTGAAAGCAGGCCACTAACGCTAATGCAAGCGAAATTGGCTGGGAAATTGGCCGGTGAGCGTTTCCTGCAGCGCAATTCGCTTGAATGGCGCGTGTACAACAAAAATCCTGATCCCACACCGTGGCCTCTGGCTGCATCGGGGTTGCGGGTGCTGGTGCTGCCGAGCAGCAGAAACGAGTTTGCTGGACATGATGAATGGAAGAGTGGTTGGGCTGACAATACTCAGGCACTAGATGATTTCTTTGAGGCATCCGCCGTCAAACCAGAACAGGTGGTTGTTCGTTACCATCCAAACTGGGCGGAAAATATCGGTAAAGTAACTGGTGTGAGGTCCTTGGAGTTGTATTGTCATTGGACGGAAAAAAGAGGAATTCACAGTATTTCTAGCGAGCAAAAGGTCAGCACTTATGATTTGATTCAGCAGGCAGATATCGTGGTATTGAATGGGGGAAGCTCCGCTGTTGAGGCTGGGGTTTGTGGAAAACAGGTGGTCTGCCTAGGTCCAGTTAATTACCAAAATGCTGGTTTTGTTCGTGTTTTTAGAGATCGTGATTCGCTTAATGCTGCAGGAGCATCCGCGCCAATCGATCCGGAAATGGTGATTCGAAAAACGTTGCGTTTCTTTTACTTGAGCGCACGACGTTTCCCTCAGTATGCCGACTATGTCCGCGCCATCGAGACCACGCGCTATGCTTATTTCGAAGGGGCAGACCCTGCGCGACTTGTGTCGATGCTGGAAACTGGAATTGTCGCGGCTGATGATTCCTCGTATGCAAGCGATATGACAGGCGAGGACCCAGTTGTTGAAGCGCTTATGAGAAAAGACTGGGGCGGGCTGGGCGACTACGTAGTACCCCGTCCCGACCTTAAGCAACTCAAGGTTGCGCGTCGATGGGGGCTTGGTTGGGTTGATGCGGCGAGAGCAAAGTTGCCGCTCGGAGATAGAGGTTGACCGAGCGTTACATGGTTTTATTTGGGAGCATTTTTTGAATCGTATTTTAGTTACCGGCGGTGCCGGATTTCTTGGCTCGCACTTATGTGAACGCTTGCTCGCAGAGGGGAATGACGTTATTTGTGTCGATAATTTTTTTACCGGCTCAAAGCGTAATATTTCACATCTGCTATCGAATCCTTATTTCGAGTTGATTCGACATGATGTGACATTTCCGCTCTATGTCGAGGTTGATGAGATCTATAACCTGGCCTGTCCGGCCTCTCCCGTTAATTACCAGTTCGATCCTGTGCAAACGCTGAAGACCAGCGTGCATGGGGCCATTAATATGCTGGGACTGGCCAAACGCACCAAGGCAAAGATTTTTCAGGCGTCTACAAGTGAGGTCTATGGCGACCCCGAAGTTCATCCGCAGCCAGAGAGCTACTGGGGTAAGGTGAACCCTATTGGTCTTCGCTCATGCTATGACGAGGGCAAGCGCTGTGCCGAAACTCTGTTTTTTGACTATCACCGCCAGCATGGTGTGCGGATCAAAGTAGCCCGGATTTTCAATACCTATGGGCCGCGGATGCATCCGAATGACGGCCGCGTGGTGAGTAACTTTATTGTGCAGGCACTAAGGGGTGAAGACATCACAATCTATGGGGCCGGGGAGCAGACGCGCAGTTTTTGTTATGTTGATGACCTGATTGAGGGCTTTGTCCGTCTGATGGGAACCGCCGATGCAGTGACGGGGCCTGTGAATCTGGGCAATCCGGGAGAGTTCACCATTCGGCAACTGGCTGAGCGGGTTTTGGAACTCACTGGGTCTTCGTCCAGGCTGGTGTTCAAGCCGCTCCCGCACGACGACCCGCAGCAGCGCCAGCCGGATATCAGCAAAGCCATGCAGCTTCTTGGTTGGCAGCCTACTGTGATGCTCGACCAAGGGCTGAAGAAGGCGATCGAATATTTCGACAGGCTGCTCTCCGATGAAGCAGCACAGAATAAGTGAGTGATTGTGAAAATTACCGTTTTTGGCAGTGGCTATGTGGGGCTCGTGACTGGGGCATGTCTGGCAGATGTGGGGCACTCGGTGGTCTGCATTGACATTGATGAAAAGAAAATCGAGGGATTGAAGAAAGGCGTCATACCGATTTATGAGCCGGGTCTGAAAGAACTGATCCTCAATAACGCAAAGGCTGGCCGTTTGAGCTTTTCGACCGACGCTGCTCTTGGTGTCCGGCATGGCGAGTTGCAGTTCATCGCCGTGGGTACGCCGCCGGACGAAGATGGCAAGACAGATATTCAATACGTTTTGGCTGTTGCTGGCACCATAGGGCGGCACATGGATGGCTATAAAGTTGTGATCGACAAATCGACAGTGCCGGTGGGGACCGCTGACAAGGTCAGGGCTGCTATACAGGAAGAACAGGAGGCCAGAGGCGAGGCATTTGATTTTGATGTTTGCTCCAATCCGGAATTTCTCAAGGAAGGTGCGGCAATCGAAGACTTCACCAAAGGCGCTCGCATCGTGGTGGGTACCGAGTCCGACAAGGTCGTTGGACTGATGCGTCAGTGTTACGCCCCCTATAACCGCAACCACGACAAGATGATCTTCATGGACATCCGCTCTGCGGAACTGACGAAGTACGCGGCGAATGCGATGCTGGCGACCAAAATCAGTTTCATGAATGAGTTGGCTAATCTTGCTGAGCGCCTCGATGCGGATATCGAGCATGTGCGGATGGGGATAGGCTCGGACCCCCGGATTGGTTACCAATTCATTTATCCGGGTTGTGGGTACGGTGGTTCGTGTTTTCCCAAGGACGTGCAGGCGTTGGCGCGTACAGCTCAAGAAGTGGGCTATGAGCCTGAGCTGTTACTCGCTGTCGAGGCGGTAAACCAGCGGCAGAAACAGGTTTTGTATCGCAAGTTGGAGCAGGCTTTCGATGGCCAATTGAATGAAAAGTGTGTTGCCATTTGGGGCTTGGCTTTCAAGCCTGATACCGATGACATGCGTGATGCACCGAGCCGTGCTCTGATGGAGGCGCTTTGGGCAGCTGGTGCAAAAGTGAAAGCTTACGATCCAGAGGCTATGCACGAGTGTGAGCGGATCTATGGCAAACGGCAAGACTTGCAATTGTGCAATTCGCGCGAAGAAGCCGTGGAAGGTGCAGATGCGCTGGTGATTTGCACGGAATGGAAAACGTTTAGGACTGTAGATCCCGAATGGTTGAAGCAGTCGCTGAATTACCCGGTTGTGGTTGATGGCCGTAACCTTTACGACCCGGTGGCTATGTCCGGCGTCGGTATTATTTACTACGCGATTGGCCGCGGGGTCAAGCCCTCGGCTAGATAAAGACAATACATGCCTCCAGCTCATACCGACCTTGTATCGATCATCACCCCAGCGTTTCGCGCAGCATCGTTTATAGGCGAAACGATAAAATCGGTGATTGCGCAGACTTACCCAAACTGGGAAATGCTGATCGCCGAGGATTGCTCGCCGGATGACACGCGTGAAGTCATTCGTCAATGGGCACTTGCGGAACCAAGGGTCAAACTGGTTGCGGTGGAGCGCAACGGCGGCCCGGCGCTGGCACGTAACGCGGCGCTCGAATTGGCGGAGGGGCGTTGGATTGCCTTTCTGGACAGCGATGACCTATGGTTGCCAGACAAGCTGGAACGTACCATCGCTCACGCACAGGCGCATCAGGCTGCCTTGGTGTTCACTGGATTTCGCCGCATCTCGGCGGATGGAAGCGCAACTGGGCATTATGTGAGCGTCCCACGCACGCTGTCGTACCAGCAATTGCTTGGCAATACGGCCATAGCGACCTCGACTGTGCTGCTCGATCGTAATGTGGTGGGCGAGGTCCGGATGAAGAAAACTTACTACGACGATTTTGACTGCTGGTTGCAAATCCTGAAGCGTGGTCATTTGGCATTCGGCCTGGACCAAGATCTGATGCGATACCGTGTGATGAATCAGTCCGTGTCGCGCAACAAGCGGCGCTCTGCTCTGCACGTCTGGCGCGCTTACCGTGATCTAGAGAAGTTGAATTTACCCTTATCGCTTTGGTATTTCAGCCGCTACGCGGTGCGCGGCTTGCTCAAGTACCGGCAGTTCTGAGCGTTGTATGGGCAAGGAGCATGTTCTTGTGACGGGAGCTACCGGTTTTGTGGGGGCTGCACTGGTGCAGCGCTTGCTGGAAAATAAATCGGCTGCTGAAATAGTGGCTGCTGTTAGAAGTTATACGAACACGTTACCCGCTGGTGTTAAGCAAGAGATATTTGGTGACTTAATGGGGAAAGTCGACTGGCAATCCGCGCTGGAAGACATTTCGTCGGTAGTGCATTGCGCGGCTCGTGTGCATGTGATGGCGGACACGGCAGCCGACCCGCTGGAGGAATTTCGTCGTGTCAATGTTCAAGGCACCTTGAACTTGGCCCGGCAAGCTGCCGCAGCAGGCGTGGGTCGGTTTGTGTTTGTCAGTTCGATTGGCGTCAATGGTGCGGAGACTTTTCAGCGGCCGTTTACCGCGCATGATGAAGTTGCGCCACATTCGCCCTACGCCATATCAAAATTCGAGGCCGAACAGGGTTTGCGCGTGCTGGCGGCACAGACAGGCATGGAAGTCGTCATCATTCGCCCGCCCTTGGTATATGGACCCGGCGTCAAGGCAAACTTTGCCGCCATGATGCGCTGGCTCAAACGCGGCGTGCCCTTGCCGCTGGGCGCCATTTATAACCGGCGCAGTCTGGTGGCGCTGGACAATTTGGTGGATTTTATCGTGCTTTGCCTTACCCATCCCGCTGCAGCCAATCAAACTTTTTTAGTGTCCGATGGTGAAGATGTTTCCACCACCGGGCTGCTCCGCCGCATGGGTCAGGCCATGGGCCGCCCAGCACGTTTGATTCCTGTGCCTGCCAGTTGGCTGCGCGGACCGCTGCGCGAGTGGGCCGAGGACTTGCTGAGCGAAACACGCCTCAAGCGCGATGGCTTCTTCAACCCTGCGCCCATTCGCCAGAAGTGGGTCGAACATCTGAGCGGGCAGCGCAACTGGCAATATCACCTGTGGGATGTGCTGATGTTTCAGGCGTGGCTGAAGGCGAATCGCGCATGAGCCGGACCCTGTTGTTTGTGGTCAATGTAGATTGGGCCTTCTTGACTAACCGCCTGCCGATCGCACTGGAGGCCATGCGGCAGGGTTACCGAGTGCACATCGCCACGGGCCTGACTGACAAGCTGGATGAACTGCAGCGCAATGGCTTGGTGGTACACCCATTGGCGCTGGATCGCAGCAGCACGGGTTTGGGTAATGCGTGGCGCACCATGGTGCAGCTGTGGCAGATATTCAGGGTCGTGCGGCCTGATGTGGTGCACCTGGTCACCATCAAGCCGGTGTTGTTGGGCGGCTTGGTTGCTAGGCTGGCTGGTGTGCCAGCTGTTGTTGCAGCAGTGCCGGGTCTTGGTTTTGTCTTTATGGCGCAAGGTGCAAAAGCGGCGATACGCCGTTACATGGTGGAGTTGCTGTACCGCGTGGCTTTCGGCCATCACAACCTGAAAGTTATTTTCCAGAATACTGACGACCTCCGTAGTCTGGCTAAGGTAACGCACTTGCCTAAGACCAAGATGACGTTGATCCGTGGTTCGGGTGTGGATTTGGCGCAATATGTTCAGGTGCCGCTGCCGGACGGCGTGCCAGTGGTAATTCTGGCGGCGCGCTTGCTTGCAGATAAGGGCGTGTTGGAGTTTGTGCAGGCTGCTCGCTTGTTGAGGCAGCGCGGTTGCAATGCCCGGTTCGTCTTGGTGGGCACGGTGGATATGGCTAACCCGACCAGCTTCACAGACGCTGAAGTATCAGCTTGGGTGCATGATGGAATGGTGGAGTGGTGGGGGCACCGCGCAGATATGCCGCAAGTGTTGGCGACTGCGCAGGTGGTGGTGCTGCCTTCCTATTACGGCGAAGGCCTACCGAAAGTGCTGATTGAGGCGGCAGCATGCGGTCGAGTGGTGGTTACTACCGATCTTTCCGGTTGCCGTGATGCCATTGAACCTGGCGTCACCGGCGTCTTGGTGCCGGTGCGCAATGCAGTGGCTTTGGCTGATGCCATGGAGGACTTAATCAATGATCCCCTGCGCTGCCAAGTGATGGGCGACGCTGGCCGTGCGCTGGCTGAGCGCGCGTTCGATGTGCGACAGGTGGTGGCAGCGCATTTGCGTATCTACTCGGAACTCATTGGGAAAGTCGTACCAGCGCCGGTTAGCGACTTGGAGAGGGTGGATATTTCAATCTCGGTGGTGAGTCATTCCCAATTGGGGTTGATCGTGCAATTGCTGGCTGATCTTGAGCAGCATTGCAGGGGTTTGAATTTCGAACTGCTGCTCACCTTGAATCTGAATGAGAAGGTGTTGTTTTCTCTGGACGCCTTTTCTTATCCCATACGGATCATCCGCAACACGACGCCCAAGGGCTTTGGTGCCAACCACAATCAGGCGTTCACCCGTTCGACGGGACACTATTTCTGTGTCATCAACCCCGATATTCGGCTCAATAACAATCCGTTCAGCACCTTGCTGGCGGGTCTTGAGGACTCTTCTGTTGGCTTGGTGGCGCCGCTGGCATTGGGTCGTGACGGTGAAGTGGAAAACAGCGCCCGGCGGTTTCCCAGTCCGCTCAAGATTCTGCGCAAGGCACTGGGTCGAGGTTTGGGTCCAGACTACGTGATCAAGGATACGCCAATCTACCCGGATTGGGTCGGCGGCATGTTCATGTTGTTTCCGCGCGCCATCTTTGAAAGACTCGGAGGGTTTGACCAGCGCTATTTTCTGTACTACGAAGATGTCGATATCTGCGCCAGATTGAGGCTGTTGGGCTATGAGGTGGTTTTGTGCCCAAAAGCCAGGGTGACCCACGACGCGCAACGCAGCAGTCATGGCAGTTACAAATATTTTCGCTGGCACATCAAAAGTATGACCCGCTTCTTTCTGTCGCCTACCTACTGGCGATTAACTTTCCCATCCAGCCGATGAGATTCTTGGTAACCGGAGCCAGTGGCTTTATCGGCAAACCATTGTGCGTGGAATTGCTCCGACGCGGGCATCTGGTGCGTGCGGTCGTGCGCTCTGTTGGCACTGAATTCGACAGCGTGGAGCAGGTGTCGGTGGGCTCAATTGACGGTGCGACGGATTGGTCAGACACGCTAAAGAATATCGACACGGTGGTTCACCTTGCCGCTCGTGTGCATGTAATGCAAGAAGTCACTGCCGATCCACTGGCTGAATTTCGCCGGGTCAATGTGCAAGGCACCTTGAATCTGGCCCGACAGACAGCTGCAGTAGGCGTGCGTCGCTTTGTGTTTATCAGCTCTATCGGCGTCAATGGTGCCGAGACTATTCAACAGCCATTTACGGCTCAAGATCGGGCAGCGCCGCATTCTCCTTACTCAATATCTAAATACGAGGCGGAACTGGGGTTGCAGGCATTGGCCGCTGAAACAGGGTTGGAATTGGTGATCATTCGCCCGCCGCTGGTGTATGGCCCCGGCGTCAAGGCAAACTTTGCCGCCATGATACGCTGGCTCAAACGCGGCGTGCCCTTGCCGCTGGGCGCCATTCATAACCAGCGCAGTCTGGTGGCGCTCGGCAATTTGGTGGATTTGATCGTGACTTGCCTCACGCACCCCGCCGCAGCCAATCAGACTTTTCTGGTCTCCGATGGCGAAGATGTTTCCACCACCGAGCTGCTGCGCCGCATGGGCCAGGCCATGGGCCGCCCAGCACGTTTGATTCCTGTGCCGGTGAGCTGGCTCAAGCTGGCGGCAGCCATGATGGGCAAGCGGGATGTGGCCCAGCGTCTGTGCGGGTCTTTGCAGGTGGATATTGAAAAAACCCGGCGCTTGTTGGGCTGGGCGCCGCCGCTGTCGCTGGATGAGGGGTTGAAGAGGGCGGCTGACTCGCTTAATGCGACAAAACCCCCTTGCGCCCCATCTGCTTTTTGAAATCAGCGCAGTAATCTTTTTCAGGCAGGGCTGGCGTTGTCCAGATGCTGTCAAATTGATCTGCGCTTTCAACGTCAATCTTGCCCGCAAGCAGTCGAACAGCCTTGCTGCTGATGCTGCTGGCGAGATGCTGCGGTATGCCCAGCTTGCGGTCGGCGTGTGCGCTGCCGGACAGCATCACCACGGTTTTACCTGGAAAAACCGCTTGGCTCAGCGTGCTGGCCATGCTGATGTCTTTTGCAATCTGTAGGCGTGTCATCGGCGTGATCTGGCTTTCAGGCAGCAGGTTGCAGTGACCGATGCGAATCAGTTGCTGCAGTGCCTTCAGGGCCGGGCCGGGTAGCTGCCCGTCCAGCTTGCCATCAACCATGCTGGCCTGCATTTGCGCGCGCGGCAAGTTGGCCCCCAGCACTAGCACACCGGCGCGTACAGCGGTCATCACGGCAGGCCCATAGGCTTCCCAAGGCCAGCCCTTGTCGTTCCATTTCAGGGCATATTTGACCTGCTGTTCGGTGCTGCTGGGTTTGAGATTGGCAGTGCTGACACCCGCATCGGCCATCTCCAGAGCGACTGCTGCCAGCAAGCCGCGCGCTGCCAGCAGGGCAATGACCTGCTGCTCTATTTGCTGGTGCTGCAGCGCGTCGTGTTGCTCGCCGATCAGTAAAACGTCGGTTGGCAGAAGCGGGTCTATGCGCTCTGCAGTTGCCAATGCAATGTCGTCGTTGAGCGGCTGCAGTACAGGCGCTTCTGCAAGCCCGGCGCAGCCCGTTGCAAGGACTATGGGCACAAGTACGGACAGGACGGCGCGGGCAAAGTGCGCAAACAGCGCCAAAGGTCTTACAGGACAGGTGAGAGACAAATCGGACATCAGTGGATACTAGTGCTTTCAGTAAAGCCTGTGCTGCTGTTTGCGTGTAGGTTGATTTCCCTTTTCCTTCAAGTCTTCATGCTTCCTGATTTTCGCCGACATCTATCTGCAGTTCTTGAACTGGCCCTTGTCCGCATCATCCTGACCTTGCTGCTTGCATTGGCCGCCGCCAGCCTTTGTGTCAGGCTGCACACGCCCTTGCCGTGGATGATCGGCCCCTTAATGATGACCGCCGTCTTGTCCATGCTGGGTACGCCCACGCAGAGCTGGACACCGCTGCGCAATACCGGGCAATGGATTATTGGGGCTGTGCTTGGTCTTTATTTCACGCCGCAGGTGCTGACGCTGGTCGCCGGTTTATGGTGGGTTTTGTTACTGAACATCATTTGGGCGTTGGCGATAGGGGTGGTTTTCGGCAAATGGCTGTACTGGGTACACCACGACTCACCTCAAGCCTGGCTTTCAAAATTTCACATCAAGGACTTGTCGCCAGTCACCACCTATTTTTCCTCGTCCATAGGTGGTGCTTCGGAAATGACCCTGATGGGTGAGCGACATGGCGCGCAGACTGAGCTGGTGGCCTCGGCGCACAGCCTGCGGGTGCTGCTGGTGACGCTGATGATTCCGTTTGGTTTTCAGTGGGCGGGCTTGCACGGGCTGGACCTCGTCCAGCCCGTTTCGCGCGTCGTCGAGTGGTCTGGGCTGGCCCTGCTTGCCGCCCTGACAGGTATGGGTTGTTGGGCTATGGTCAAGCTCGACGCTACCAACCCGTGGTTTGTGGGCGCGCTGCTGGTTTCGCTGGTGCTCACGGCGTGCAATGTCAATTTGTCGAGCGTGCCGCAGGGTATGACCAATGCAGCTCAGTTGCTGATCGGTGTCAGCCTGGGTGTGCGCTTTTCGTCAAGCTTTGTGCATCTGGCCCCGCGCTGGCTGGCATCGGTGGCCTTCGCGACCCTGGGTTTGATTGCGTTATGCGCCGGATTTGCCTGGCTGCTGCACCAGTTGGTGCCCATGCATTGGGCAACTTTGCTGCTCGGTACTGCGCCTGGCGGCATTGCGGAAATGGCTATTACAGCCAAAGTTCTGCAACTCGGGGTGCCGCTGATAACGGCACTTCATGTCACACGGCTGGTGGCAGTGCTGTTGCTCGCTGAACCGATGTACCGCTGGTGTTACAAAAAAGTTTAATGAAGAGAAATCGGCGTGGTCGCCAAGCCGCTGTAGCCTTCCAGCGTATCTTCAATTTCCTGCTGCGTGGGGGTGTTTTGTGCCCATGCGATCAGTCGCAGCTGGAACATCTCAGCCCAGGAGCCGTCCAGGTAAACCTCTTTGCCCGAGCGTTTGTCGACAATCTCGAACCCGTATCTGGCCAGTTGCGGGATGGTCGGCGATGGGGCCGACGCTTCAGGCGCGTTGGCGTGAATCTGTACCACCACAAAGGATTCTGAGTCGTAGAGCATGTGCATGGATGTGTCCTTTTTACTCAGATAGCAACGATGCTGCCAAGTTCAAGGCTTGCAGTGTAAATCAGGACCTATTCAGAGGCTATTCAGAGGCTATTCAGAGCTTGCCACCGATACCGCTCAACTGCTGATCAATGAAGTCACCGTTTTGCTGTGTGATGCGGTTGCGCACCGGCAGGTAGCCCAGCGAGGGCGCGTACCAGATTTCAATCTTCTGGTCGAACTCGCGGCGCGGCTTGCGTGTGAGTTTGATGGTTGTCACATCGCCTTTGGGAAGGTTAAGTTTTTCTTCCGCTTCCAGCGTAAAAGTCCATGTATCCGCATCGCGCGGCCCAACGGTGTACAGGGTGATTTCGCTGCCGACCGGAAACGCATCGGGTTTGGCGGCCAGCATCCCGCCGAGTTGCAGAAACACGCTCACGCGGTCTTGCGCACCTTCGATCCACGGCGCGTCGGGGGTGTTGGCGCTAAAGGTTATTTTTCCTTTTTCAGGCTGAAAGTGTGCGGCCAACTCGCTGCGGAACTTGTCTGCAAATCGCGTGGGGGCCAGTCCGCTGGCGGTGATCTGCCCGGCGCTGGTCATAATGCGCGCACCCAAAAACAGCGCACTGACTTTCATGTAGGCCTCGTACTGGCTGCCGCTGTTGTTCCAGCCCAGCTCGGAGTCGGCCTGGTAGGTCAGGCCTTTGGATGTGCCCGTCATTTTGTAGAACAACAGCGTCGAGCCGGGCAGGTTGATGGCTGTCACGGGCGTGGTTTGCGGGCCTGTCACGGGCGTGGTTTGCGATAGTGCTGGTAGTGCTGTGGCCGTAGCGGTAGCGGTAGCGGTAGCAGAAGTCGCGGCGCTGCTGGACAACGCTGACGACGCGGCCGCCAGCGCGGCGCTGGTGGCTGTGGTGTCGATTGCTGCACTGGTTTCCACTTCAAGTTGAGGTGGGTTATTGGCTATTGAATCAACAGCTTGCTGTGCAACATCTGGAAAAGCTGGAGCCGGATTGCCCTGAGTTTTTACGCGCTTTACAGGGGCAACCCTGGGGGCGACTGATGCAGGTGTTGCGGCCAGGGCTTGCGCTGCGGTCGGCGCCGCTATGTTGCGCGTTGCAAAGCTGCGGGTTTCCCTGGCATCACGCTCAAACCGGGTACCCAGCCGCGCTGGGGCGGCCTGCAACAACAGCATGTGCACCAGCACCACCAGCCCTGCCAGTACTGCAAGCCGGGGCCAGGGCGGCGATCCGTTGGGCTGTACCATGCTCATGCTTTCGTAATCTTAAGTAATCTTAAAAACCACTGGACACTGATGAAACTCGCTACCTACAAAGATGCCTCCCGTGACGGCCAGCTCGTCGTGGTTTCACGCGATCTGTCTACCGCGCATTATGCAACTGGTATCGCCAGCAAATTGCAGCAGGTTCTGGACGACTGGAACTTCATGTCGCCGCAGCTGCAAGACCTGTATGAAACGCTGAACAACGGCAAGGCGCGTCATGCCTTTCCGTTTGCTGCAGCCCAGTGCATGGCACCACTGCCACGCGCTTACCAGTGGGCCGACGGCTCGGCTTTTATCAACCACGTTGAGCTGGTCCGCAAGGCACGCAACTCCGAAGTGCCCGCCACTTTTTACACCGACCCCCTCATGTACCAGGGCGGCAGTGACGACTTCATCGGCCCCTGCGACGACGTGGTGGTGGCCAGCGAAGCCTTTGGTATTGATTTTGAAGCCGAGGTCGCCGTTATCACCGCCGACGTGCCCATGGGTGCCAGCCCAAACCAAGCACTGGAAGGCATACGCCTGGTCATGCTGGCCAACGATGTGTCGCTGCGCCATTTGATCCCCGATGAGCTGGCCAAGGGCTTTGGTTTTTTCCAGAGCAAGCCCGCCACGGCGTTTAGCCCGGTTGCGGTCACGCTGGATGAGTTGAGCGACGTGTGGAAGGGTGGCCGCCTTCACCTCACGCTGCAAAGCACCTGGAACGGCCGCAAAGTCGGCATGTGCGATGCGGGCGACGAGATGACCTTTCACTTCGGCCAGCTGATTGCCCACATCTGCAAAACCCGCAATGTGCGTGCTGGCAGTGTCATCGGTTCAGGCACCGTGAGCAACAAGGACTGGAGCCACGGCTACAGCTGCATCGCAGAAAAGCGCGCCATCGAAACCATTGAAGACGGCCAGCCAAAAACCGAGTTCATGAAGTTTGGCGACACCATTCGCATCGAAGCCAAAGGCAAAGACGGGCAGTCGGTGTTTGGGGCTATTGACCAGAAGGTGGCATCAAGCGGGGTTTTTGGGGTCAGAGCCCAAATTCGCTGATCCTTCGGCTCGCCCTCCGGGGGCGGTGCTTCGCACCGCTGCGAAATTGGTGTCTGACCCCAATAACCCTCAGGCACTTCCGTAAGCCTCCAGCCCGAGTGCCACAACCGTCGCTATATCCGCGCCTACCGCCTGTTTAAATTCGCTCTCAGCCTGCGCTACAGCCCGCTTGAAAGCCTCTAGCCACAGCAGGCCCGAAGCCGTAAACACCACCTGCCGGGCGCGTTTGTCGAGCAGGTCTGGCTCGCGCGTCACCAGCCCCCACGCCTCGCACTGCGTGACCAAATCGCCCATCGCCTGCTTGCTCATGTCTGCGCTGCTGGCCAGCTCACTCAAGCGCGAACCACCGACGGCCAAGTGCCGCGTGATGTGGATATGCGCCGCGCCCACTTGGTCGCGCGCCGCCAAGTTTGACAGCGCTAGGGGTACCAACACGTCTTTGGCTAGCAGCTGCAACACGCGCTCATCAAAGCGGCGCAGCGCGTTGCCCATCAGGCGGCCGAGGTGTGACACGCGCCAACTGTGATCGTTGGATGTGCTTGAGTTTCTCACTACAGGGCACCTCTATAAATTCATTTTTCAGGCGAATTGCGTCGTTGGGCGGTACTCGCGGGTTTTTGGGGTCAGAGTCCAAATTCATCGTGCCCCCGGCACGCCCTTTGGGACGATGCAACGCATCGCCATGAAATTGGCGTCTGACCCCAATAACCCTTCCGGTTGCTGCGTTCCGTCCGCCTAGCACTTCATCCTGAAAATCTGAATTTCTAGAAGTGCCCTATATGAGGATAACTTATTTTAGTCAAGTAAACTGACTAAAAATATGCTTTACTTATTTCAATAAGTCGATAAAGTACTGGTTATGCATCCAGCGCTGTTGTTAATTGCAGCGGCTAAAAAGCAACAATCACGTTAGTCATATTTTTATACATCATTGATTTAAAAGGAGATTCTCATGGAACTGACCAGTAAACTCAACCCCGCGCAAAACCCTGCACAGTCTGCCGCCCTGAACACTGAAAAAGCCAAAGCCCTGCAAGCGGCGCTGGCCCAAATCGAAAAGCAGTTTGGCAAAGGCACCATCATGACGCTGGGCGCCGGCGAGGTGATTGAAGACATCCAAGTTGTCTCTACCGGCTCGCTGGGGTTGGACATTGCCCTCGGCGTTGGCGGCTTGCCGCGTGGCCGTGTGGTTGAAATCTACGGCCCTGAAAGCTCGGGCAAAACCACGCTGACGCTACAGGTCATCGCTGAAATGCAAAAAATCGGTGGCACTTGTGCCTTTATCGATGCCGAGCACGCGCTCGACATCCAGTACGCACAAAAGCTTGGCGTGAACCTGCAAGATCTGCTGATTAGCCAGCCCGACACCGGCGAGCAGGCGCTAGAAATTGTTGACGCGCTCACCCGCTCTGGTGCGGTTGATTTGATCGTCATCGACTCGGTGGCGGCGCTGACGCCTAAGGCCGAACTGGAAGGCGAAATGGGTGACTCACTGCCCGGCCTGCAAGCCCGGTTGATGAGCCAGGCGCTGCGCAAGCTGACGGCGCACATCAAAAAAGCCAATTGCATGGTGATTTTCATCAACCAGATCCGCATGAAGATTGGCGTGATGTTTGGTAGCCCCGAAACGACGACGGGCGGCAATGCTCTGAAGTTCTACGCATCGGTGCGGCTCGATATCCGCCGCATCGGCTCGATCAAAAAAGGCGATGAGGTCATCGGCAATGAGACCCGCGTCAAGGTGGTTAAAAACAAGGTTGCATCGCCTTTCAAGATAGCCGAGTTCGACATTCTTTACGGCGAAGGCATCAGTCGCCTGGGCGAGGTGCTGGACCTGGGTGTTGCGGGGCACATTATTGAAAAGGCCGGAGCCTGGTATGCCTACAAGGGTGAAAAAATCGGTCAGGGACGTGACAACTCACGTGAGTTTTTGAAAGAAAACCCAGAACTGGCGATGGAGATTGAAAACAAGGTGCGCGAGTCGCTTGGCATAGCGCCGATGCAGCCAGCGGCTGGCAGCAGCGACAAGCCTGAGAAAGCTGCCAAGGCCGAGAAAATTGACAAAACCGAGAAGATGCCCAAGGTAGCGGCCTGATTGGGTTTGGCGGGTTTGTGCGATGACCGACGAAGCCAACATCCACCCAGCCTCCGACAAAACCTCAAGTAAGGCTGGGCCTGGCTTGTCACTCAAGGGTAGGGCGCTGCGCTACTTGGCCACACGCGAGCATTCGCGCATGGAACTGGAGCGCAAGCTCAAACCCCACGCCGAAAGCACCGAGCAACTGGCGCAGGTGCTGGATGAGTTAACGGCCAAAGACTTCATCAGCGAAGCCCGCGTGGTCGAGTCCGTTATCAACCGCCGGGCCGCAAAGTTTGGTGCGGCGCGTGTGAAGCACGAGTTGCTGGGCAAGGGGCTGGATGCAGAACTGGTGGCCGAGGCCATGAGCGGGCTAAAGGCCACCGAGGTCGAACGGGCGCGTCAGATATGGCAGCGTAAGTTCGACGGCCAGTCGCTAGACGCAGCAGGGCGCGCCAAGCAAATGCGGTTTTTGGCAGCCCGGGGGTTTTCTGGCGATACGATTCGAAAAGTGGTGTCAGCGGCGGAGGACGACTAAAAATACTACAAACCCAGCATCAACTTCATGTTTTGCACGGCTGCGCCCGACGCACCCTTGCCCAAGTTGTCGAGCCGCGCAATCAGCACGGCGTGGCGATAGGCCTCGTTGCTGAACACGCGCAGCTCCATCTTGTTGGTGTTGTTCAAAGCCAGTGCGTCTAACTTGCCCGATTCTGGCGCGGCCTCAACCGTGACCCACTCGCTACCGACGTAGTGCCGGGCCAGCGCGTGTTGTAGCTGGGAGGCGGTGGGTTTGCCGTGCAGCAGATCAAGGTGTAGCGGCAACTGCACCAGCATGCCTTGCTCGAAGTTGCCGACCGACGGTATAAAGACTGGCCGCGTCGTCAGGCCGCTGTAGCGCATGATCTCTAGCAGGTGTTTGTGCTCTAGGCCAAGGCCGTAAATCTCAAACAAGGGCGCTGTACCTGCGTGGTAGGCCTCCATCATTTGGCGGCCGCCGCCGGAGTAACCGCTCACGGCAGGCAGGGTCAAGGCCAAATCGGGCGCTATGAAGCCTGCGTCTACCAAGGGGCGAATCAGCGCAATCGCGCCGGTGGCGTGGCAACCCGGGTTGCCGACGCGGTCTGCATTGGCGACCAGTGCGACTTGCTCTTGTGTGAGTTCAGGAAAACCATAAACCCAGCCTAGCGCTGTGCGGTGGGCGGTGGATGCATCAATGATTTTTGGTTTCTTGCCGGGCAGCGAGTCAATCATGGCGACCGATTCGCGGGCTGCGTCGGCGTGCAGGCAAAGAATCACCAAATCGGCCTGGGCCATGAGTTTGCGCTTGGCATCGGCATCTTTGCGCAACTCGGGCGCAATGCTGATCAGCTCAATTTGCGCCATGCTGGCTAGGCGCTCGCGAATTTGCAGGCCGGTGGTGCCGGCTTCTCCGTCGATAAAAATTTTGTAGGTCGCGAGTGCCATGAAAAACTCCAACTTGGCCAGCTAGGTTGCTGCATTGCAACATGATACAGTCTCGGGTTGCTTACGCGGGGCAGATGGCCGGAAACAATGGCATTTTATTTTTACTGAATTCTGAAGGCTTTTTCATGAAAATTCACGAGTACCAAGGCAAGGAAATCTTGCGCCAGTTTGGTGTGCCGGTGCCGCGTGGCATTCCGGCATTCACGGTGCAGGAAGCGGTTGAAGCCGCACAAAAACTGGGCGGCCCGGTGTGGGTGGTCAAGGCGCAAATTCACGCCGGTGGCCGCGGCAAAGGCGGCGGCGTGAAGGTTGCCAAAAGCATAGCAGACGTGAAGCGCATCGCCGGTGAAATCTTAGGGTTGCAGCTCAAAACCCATCAGACCGGGCCTGAAGGTCAAAAAGTGCGTCGCCTCTACATTGAAGATGGCGCCGACATTGAAAAAGAATATTACGTCTCGGTCGTCACCGACCGCGCCACGCAAAAGGTCGCGTTCATCGCCTCCAGCGAAGGCGGCATGGACATCGAGGAAGTGGCGCACAGCCACCCTGAAAAAATCATTAAACTGTTTGTTGATCCGCTGGTCGGTTTGACCGACGCACAGGGCAAAGATCTGGCGGCTGGTATTGGCATGCCTGCTGACTCGGTAGCGCAGACCGTAGATGTATTGCAGAAGCTCTACAAGTGCTACATGGAAACCGATGCGTCGCTGGTCGAAATCAACCCGCTGAACCGCAGCAGCAAGGGCGAGATCATGGCACTGGATGCCAAGTTTAACTTTGACCCGAATGCGCTGTTCCGTCACCCAGAGATCGTGGCTTACCGCGACCTGGACGAAGAAGACGCAGCTGAAGTCGAAGCCGGCAAGTTCGACCTGGCCTACATCAGCCTGGACGGCAACATCGGCTGCCTGGTCAATGGCGCAGGCCTGGCCATGGCCACTATGGACACCATCAAGCTGTTTGGCGCAGAGCCTGCCAACTTTCTGGATGTGGGCGGCAGCGCAACCCCCGAGAAGGTTACCGAAGCCTTCAAGATCATGCTGAAGAACCCGGCAGTCAAGGCCGTACTGGTCAATATCTTCGGCGGCATCATGAAGTGCGACACGATTGCCACGGGCATCATCACCGCCTGCAAAGCCACCAATTTGAGCGTGCCGCTGGTGGTGCGCATGAAGGGCACCAACGAAGAGCTGGGTAAAAAGATGCTGGCCGATTCGGGTCTGCCCATCATCAGCGCCGACAGCATGGCCGATGCGGCACAAGCCATTGTCAAAGCACTCAAAGCCTAATCAATACCTAATCAGTTGGGGACAGAGCTAGCCTGCTTCGCAGACGGCGGTCTGTCCCACAAAGAAAGAAGCTTATGTCGATTTACATCAACAAAAATACGCGCGTTATCACGCAGGGCATCACCGGTAAAGCAGGTCAGTTCCATACCGAGAAATGCCAGGAATACGCGAACGGAAAAGAATGTTTTGTCGCTGGCGTGAACCCGAAAAAAGCGGGCGAGTCGATCTTCAACATCCCTATTTATGCCAGCGTCAAGGAAGCCGTAGCCGCCACACAGGCCACGGTTTCCGTGATCTACGTGCCGCCAGCAGGCGCAGCAGCGGCAATTTGGGAAGCGGTTGAGGCTGACCTTGATTTAGCCATCTGCATCACCGAAGGCATTCCCGTGCGCGACATGCTCATGCTGCGCAACCGTATGAAGGCCAAGGAAGCTGCTGGTGGCAAGCGCACTCTGCTGCTCGGCCCCAACTGCCCCGGCCTGATCACGCCGGAAGAAATCAAGATCGGCATCATGCCCGGCCACATTCACCGCAAGGGCCGCATTGGCGTGGTCAGCCGCTCCGGCACCCTGACCTATGAGGCCGTAGCGCAATTGACGGAAATTGGCCTGGGCCAATCCAGCGCCGTCGGCATTGGTGGCGACCCGATCAATGGCCTGAAACACATCGACGTGATGCAGGCCTTCAACGACGACCCGGACACCGACGCCGTCATCATGATTGGCGAAATCGGTGGCCCTGACGAAGCTGAAGCGGCGATGTGGTGCAAGGTCAACATGAAAAAACCGATTGTCGGTTTCATCGCCGGTGTGACTGCCCCGGCAGGAAAACGCATGGGCCATGCCGGCGCGCTGATTTCAGGCGGGGCTGACACGGCGGATGCCAAACTGGCGATCATGGAAGCCTGCGGCTTCACGGTCACGCGCAACCCGTCGGAAATGGCCAAGTTGTTGAAAGCATTGCTCTAGTGGTCCGTTTCACCAAAATGCTTACATGAAATCGCGTCTTTTTGTGCCATACGTCGTTGCCCAGTCTTGTCAGACTCCCGGTCTGGCTGCGCCCGTGCGCCTAGTCTGGCGCAAAAATCCATCAATTTCATTTTGTAATCCTTTTGGCGAAACGGACTACTAAGTTCTTACTGTATTGCGGTTTGGCCAACATACAGCTCCATCGTCAAAGCGCAGTTTTTTCGCCAGAATACTGGGAAAATGAGGCGATGATGGAAATATCAAAAACAGACAGGAGTCGGCCATGCCGAAAATGATCGTCTCTATTGACGGTGTTGTGATTAAGGAGATCCAGTTGACCAAGGATCGTACTTCCCTGGGTCGGCGTCCTTATAACGACATCGTCATCGACAATCTGGCAGTTAGTGGCGAGCATGCCGTTTTGCAGATGTCGGGCAATGAGGTGTATCTGGAAGACCTTAACAGCACCAACGGTACTTACGTCAATGGCAAGGCTGTCAAAAAGCAGCTATTGCAAAACAGCGATACGGTTGAGATAGGCAAGTACAGGATCAAATACATCAATGAGGACGAGGGTGCCGGCCTCAATGCGGCTATCAAGGTTATGTCCGGCGCTGCCGCTAGCCGGGAAGTGGCGCTGGTCAAGGCGGTCACAACCATAGGCAAGCCGGGTGTCGCGGTAGCGACCATTACCAGAAGATCGCATGGTTTTGTAGTGGCCCATGTAGAGGGTGTCGACAGGCCGTCACTTAACGGAACCCCCATCGGTACAGAACCCGTGACGCTCAAAAATGGTGATGTGCTTGAGCTGGCAGGTACACAAATGCAATTTGTGCAGCATTGACCAACACTTAACGGGAGTACGCCATGACATGGTTTGACGGATTTGAGCAGCGCAGCTTTGAGGTGAATGGCGCGTCCATCAACGCGCGGTTTTCGCACACCACGCCCGGTGATGCGTTGCGCCCTGCGTTGCTGCTTTTGCACGGCTTTCCGCAGTCGCATGTGATGTGGCATCGCGTGGCAAAACAGCTTGCCACGAATTATTTTCTGGTCATGCCTGACTTGCGTGGTTATGGCGATTCATCCAAAACGCCGGGCTTGCCGGACCACAGCAATTACAGCAAGCGCAACATGGCGCATGACATGGTGGCGGTGATGGACGCGCTGCATGTCGGCGACTTCTTTTTGTGCGGCCATGACCGGGGTGGCCGCGTGGCACACCGGCTGGCTCTGGACTATGCCGCCCGCGTCAAAAAGCTCTGCGTGATTGACATCGCGCCTACGCTTGACATGTATGACGGCACCAGCATGATCGCGCCCTACATGGACTTTGCGCGGGCCTACTACCACTGGTTTCACATGCTGCAGCCCGCGCCGCTGCCCGAGATCATGATGGGAGCCAACCACCTGGAGACCGCTGTGGCCTACCTGCACGCCAAACTGGGTGGCTGGGGCAGTGCAGGCCTTGGCTACATCGAGCCGCAGGCCCTGGCTGAATACGAACGCTGCTTTTGCAATGCCGAGGCACTGCACGCGGCCTGCGAAGACTACCGCGCCAGCGCCGGCATTGATTTAACGCACGACCGTGAAAGCCGCGAGCATGGCCACAAGATAGCCTGCGATTTGCTGGTACTGTGGGGCGAACGCGGCGTAGTCAATCGTTTGTTTGACCCGTTGACCTTGTGGGGTGCGCAGTGCAATGGCGAGCTAACAGGTTACACCATGCAAGCCGGGCACTTCATACCCGAAGAGCAGCCTGATGCGGTTGCGCAGGCGTTGCAGCGGTTTTTCAATTAGGGCGCCCTTAACCCGCGCCGTGGCACTTCTTGTATTTTTTACCGCTGCCGCAATGGCAAAGATCGTTGCGCCCCGGCGTGGCTTGAACGCGCACCGTTTCAACTTTCGGCCCCATGGTTTTCCACAACTCGCGCAGGTCATACACCGCCCATATCGCTTCGCCAAACGCATTCAGCCGGGCAATGCTGGTACTGGGCGCGCCGTCTTCGCTGAGGGGTGAAATTTCGGCTGCTGCGTTGTCATCTTCAGTCATGGCGACGATGGCATCTAGCGCTTCGTCCAGCCACTTGGCGGCATCCTTGTCGCGCGGTGTGGCCCACTCGTCGGGCCAGCATTCGACGGCAAACATGAAGCCAAGCGCCCACACTTGCGCGAAGGCGGGCAGCAACTCGTCATGGTTGTCATCCTTGAACGCGGCTTGCTCATCAGGCGTCATCTCGGCCACTGCACCGCGTATGTCCATGACTTCGGGGTGGTAGCAGTTGTCGTCTTCAAGTGACTTGACTTTTGCATCGAGTGCAGTGGTAACCTCAGCCCAACGCTGCCCCCAAAGTGTGAGGAAGCGCTGACGTTGCGTAGCGTCGGCAAACGAGCCGCCTTCGGCATCAGGCTCTTCACCTTCGCCAGGTGTCGCTAGCAAAACGAGCAGGTATTCGTCGGCAGCGATGGGCCGACGCGAGCAGATGACTGCCGCCATAAAACCTTCACAAAACTCCCACTCCGGGGTTTCGTCATAACGGCAACGCAGGTCGTCAAGGATGGCATCGAGCTCATCGAAGGCTTCGATTTCAAGGAAAGGGGCGGCAACGGGGTCGGAATTCATGGGGCAGGGATAGTTTGAGGCGTCACGCGGCGCTCTTATGATGCAAAGTGTATCTGCCGCGCAAGATCCACCACACAGGTTCGACCAAACGGTGATGCCACGTACTTATTCGAAAGCGCTCCATGCTCAAACGACTTCATGCCCTCGAAGCACAACTCCCCGTGCGCTACTCCTTCATGATCTTGTGCGCATTTGGCGTGCTGCTGTCGCTGTTTAGCTTGGCTGTCTTTCAGGTCGGCTGGCTGGTGCTGATCGTTTGCGCCGTGCTGGTCGGAGTGGGTGTACATGACCTGCGGCAAACCCGCCACACGATTTTGCGCAACTATCCGATCATCGGCCACCTGCGCTTTTTGTTTGAGTACATACGGCCAGAAATGCGCCAGTACTTTATTGAAAGCGACAGTGAAGCCGCGCCGTTTTCACGCGCGCAACGCTCGCTGGTATACCAGCGCTCCAAGGGCGCGCCGGACAACCGGCCCTTCGGTACGCAGCTCGATGTGGGGGCGCATGGCTATGAGTGGGTCAATCATTCAATGGCGCCAACCAAGCTGGTCACGCATAACTTTCGCGTGTGGATTGGCGGCACGCCGGATGCGCCATCGCCGTCAAGCGAGCCCTGCACCCAGCCCTACAACGCCAGCGTGTTCAATATTTCTGCGCTGAGTTTTGGCTCGCTCTCGGCGAATGCCATCATGGCGTTGAACAAGGGCGCAAAGATGGGCGGCTTTGCACATGACACGGGTGAAGGCTCGATCTCATCGCACCACCGTCTGCACGGTGGTGATTTGATCTGGGAAATCGGTTCGGGCTATTTTGGTTGCCGTAACCCCGACGGCAGTTTCAACGAAGAGCGCTTTGCAGCCAACGCCACAGACCCGCAGGTCAAGATGATTGAAATCAAGATGAGCCAGGGTGCCAAGCCGGGGCACGGCGGGATACTGCCCGGCGCCAAGGTCACGGAAGAAATTGCAGCGGCGCGCGGTGTGCCGGTTGGCAAGGATTGCATCTCGCCATCCAGCCACAGCGCGTTTTCAACTCCGGTTGAAATGATGCATTTCATCGCTAGATTGCGCAAACTCTCGGGCGGCAAACCGACCGGCTTCAAGCTGTGCATTGGCCACCCGTGGGAGTGGTTTGCGATTGTCAAAGCCATGCTGGAAACTGGCATCACGCCCGATTTTATTGTGGTCGATGGCGCTGAAGGCGGTACCGGGGCGGCCCCGGTCGAGTTCACTGACCACGTAGGCACGCCGTTGCAAGAAGGCCTACTGCTGGTTCACAACACGCTGGTCGGCGTTAATTTGCGCAGCCGCATTTCGATTGGTGCAGCGGGTAAAGTAGTGACTGCTTTTGACATGGTGCGCCTGATGGCGCTGGGTGCCGACTGGTGCAATGCGGGCCGCGGCTTCATGTTTGCGCTAGGCTGCATACAGGCACTAACCTGCCACACCGGAAACTGCCCCACAGGTGTGACGACACAAGATCCGGTGCGCCAGCGGGCCCTGGTGGTGCTAGATAAAGCCGACCGCGTGCGCAACTTTCACCGCAGCACACTGCATGCCCTGCAAGAGCTGGTGCAAGCCGCCGGACTGGAGCATCCGCAACAGGTCAACGCCCACCACATCGTGCGGCGGCTGTCTGATACCGAAGTGCGGCTGCTCAGTAATCTGATTTTGACGGTCGAGCCAGGGGCCTTGCTAGGTGCGCTGGATAAACAGGCCAACGTGTTCAAACAGTACTGGCCGCTGGCGAATGCGCATAGTTTTCGGGCTAATTCAGTGGCTATGAAGACTCCAACAAGCACTGCAATTGGTTAAGTCGTCAAGGCCTAATCAAGAATGCCTTTGGGTGCCAGCCCCGTGGACCCTTGTGGTTGACCCCTTCCTATCGAAAGTGACCGGAAGAGCTGAAGCCACCTTGCAGTTGATCACGCATAGCGTGCATATCAATGAGAGACCACACATCGGTGATTTTTCCTTCCGCAACGCGGTACATCGCGAAGTCATACACCTTCATCCGTTTGCCCGTGGCGGGAATCCCTGCAAATTCGCCTCGATGCGTGCCCTCGATGGTGACTCGAGCAGCGACGCGGTCATCTTGCTGGATGAACTCCTCGACGACGAATTTGATATCGGGGAAGGCGTTTAACAGTGACTGTGCGCGCACCTTCAGGTAATCCAAACCTGCGCCGGCGACGTTTCCCGGGGTCATGCTGTGGACGCGCGCGTCGGGTGCAAAGTACTTGGATAGAGCGTCTGGATTGTGGGAATTCCAGACATCTTCGTTGTAACGGACATAAGGGAATGCGTGATCGCTATGGGCCATGGTTGCCTCCTTGACATATATAGGGGTTTGGAT
>JBCKNC010000027.1:0-25898 GCA_038902915.1 Polaromonas sp. | reverse complement strand
GTCAGCTGAACTACATCAGCCTGTTTGGATTTCAGCGCATGCTGGATTTCATTTACCTCGTGCGTGGTACCACTCCGCAGAGGACTGGTGCCCTTTTTTATATTGGGAAAAGTAATGGACACCATCGATACCGTTGTTGTCATCATGGCTCTGGTTTATATCGGCGTCATGATCGTCCACCTGGGCACCGAGTGCGCCCAAAAGATCTGAAATCGGACCATCTGTAAATAAAATCATGAATCATTCAAACGAAATAAGAACCCTAATTTCTACTGCACTTCTTTTAGTCGCTGGATCAACCTTTTCTGCCACTATCGGGAGTGTGGCCTCAGGATGGATTGATCTTGACGGTGGAGTTAGTTTCTTTAAGACTCCAGAAGAATTATGTGGGCCTGGAAATGTGCTCTACGAAGCAGATTGGGAAATTACATGCAGCGGCAGCAAGAATTCGGGTGCATACGGCGTCCTTGCTTATGCCTGTCCACCCCAGTATTTGCCAAAGGGGTACCCGAAATACAATTGGGAGTTGCCGCACTTAGGAGCCTCATCTGGTTTTGGGGTTGCGGAAAATGGTTATGTTTATTTAGGTGAAGGGCCTGGAGATGCAACCGCTTGTTACAACAATACTACGGCCCAACTGCAACTCACACTCGCCGGTTTTTCAGAATTACGCCCGGCAAATACAGGTGGCGTTTCGACCGCTGAAATAACCGCCAAAGTCACTTCGGGTGGGCAGCCCAAGCCCGGCATTGTTGTGGGATTTGGTGTGACGGTGCTGCCTCGAACAGGCGGACACGCGCATGGCGATGGCGGAACGCTGCAGCGCCCTAGGGGTAGCCTCAGTAAGACCTCTGCCGTGACAGATGCCAATGGCGAAATTAGACTGACGTTTACGGCGCCTGCGCCAGCCGGCAACCATGTCGTTACTGCGAATTGCGCGCCCGCAGGATGTAGCAATGAAGCGAAGCACCAGATCACGGTCAGGGTTCCCGGTCTGGTGGCTATTCCAGCGGATACCCAGACACCGGCACGCTATGTTTTGGTGGGGCAGCTTGCCCAGCATCCGAATAGTCACAATTTGACTGCGGCAGCATTAGGTATGCTTTCAGATATTGTTGACACTTTTCGATCTTTAGGCTGGGGTCAAGTCGGCATCAATGATGCTAGTTTGGAATGGGGTGGCATGTTTGACATTGAAGGGAGATGGCTACAGAGTTATATCAATAATAGGGGTCAGTCGGTGACGGGCGGCCATGCGGAACATCGCAATGGTGAGCAGGTGGATATATCATTTAACCGGCCCGTCGGCGTGCCGGCGACCATGCGCCGACGAGCTTACGACGAAGTCTGTACCAATAATCGGACAGCCTTGTCGCCGGATATTTTGTGGCACCAGACTGATGGATACGCACCCCATTTCCATATTTACCTGACGGGTAGGGGTGGAAATTCGCCTACCGGTCAGAATAATCAATGCACGACAAAATAAGGAGTCCAGCCATGAAATTTAATATTACTCACTGGGCCGCAATCGGCTTGGGACTGGCGGTCTTTACAACGCAAGCCCAAACCGGCCCGGAGTACGCCAAGTTTGATCCAGCAACTCGTACCTGGGAGTTGCATTTCCAGCAGCAAAGCGCCGAAGATGATGCCGTCGCCGACTGGCAAACCTTTCGTTATGAAGTTCGAGGTGACATCCAACCCAGCATACGCTCAGTCATTTCTCCGCAGGGCGGCGAGTTTAGTTATCGCTACCGGGTTTCAAACCATCGCTCAGCTCGGCAGCTCATTAACTACTTTTATACTTGGACAGCCATACTCCCACTGCCGCCAAGGAAGCCCCCGCCCCCCGCTGCCGAACTGAATGCCAATCCGCAGACCATGCGGGCGTGGCAACTACAAGGCGATGAGCGCAGGGCCACGCAGCGTGCCACGCAAAATGCGGCCCTATCCGAACCCGCAGGGTGGCGCCGAGCCATGTCGTTTGATGCAGATGTGACTGGATATGGCTGGTTTCCAACCATAGAGCCCTACGGCCCTGGTGTTCCGCCAGGCCAAAGTGCCGGCGGTTTCGAAATCCGACGTCCTGAACTGCCCGGCGCGACGTACGCCAAGATGCAGGGCCGCGTAGAAGAGCCTGGCTTGCCTACCGGCTACAAGCCCGGCGGGCCGGTTGAACAGGCGATCAGGGAAATCATTTCAACCGATCAGGTTTATGTGCCCATCCTGGCACCGGCGATTACCTTGCCTATGCCCTATAGCACTGCCGAGCACGCGCGGCGCTTGAGGGCTCACGCACAGACCTGGTTGGGCGATGCGACCCATTCACCTATGGTATCTATGCTGGTGTTGGGTAATCTGGGTCGCCAATTCGACACCCTCATTCCCGCGCTAGAACGCGGCAACAAGGCCGCCGCGCGTGCCGCTGTAACTGAGATGTTGCGGGAAGTCTTCAGCCACAACCCGGGCTTGAACCCCCTCAAACTGAGCGAGGACGAGGAAAATCAGGCTGCGGGGGCGTTGCCGCAAAGAGCGGCTTCGCGCACCGGGATGCAACAGGTGCCGCGCAACATGCCATTGACGATAGATCGCGTAGCGGCACGCGCACTAGCATTCAATTTGCAGTACCTGTTGACCCGGATGGAATCCGGGCGTTGAGATCAGCGGGGGTGTTGCCCATGTTTCCCCTTAGCCATCCTTCAAGCAAGGGGGCAGGTCTTGACATACTTGTTTTACCGCTAGACTCGCCGTATGAAAGGCCAAGCCCTACTCGGGTCGAATATCTTCGTAGAGAAAATGCGGCCTTTGCTGCAAGACGGGGCCGGTCCCTCGAAGGTGCCGCGTAGCGTAACGCTCCCATCTGATTCCATTTCCAGATGAATACGATATGTTGTTGCTTCGCCTTGGCGGGTTTTTGGGGTCAGAGCCCAAATGAGACTAGCCTTTGGCTCGCCCGTAGGGTGCAGTGCTTGCACTGCAGCGAAATTGGTGTCTGACCCGAATAACCCCTTAACGAGGGAGGCATCCATAGCATCTATCCTTCGAATCAATCATCACCGGCACACGCGAAATATCGGGCTCGCTGGCGATCAGGTTCAGGAAACGCACCATGGCGGCCTGGCTGTCGAGCATGGCCTCGTCCATGTTGATGTCGATGATCTGGGCGCCGTTCTCCACCTGCTGGCGCGCCACGGCGAGTGCCTGCTCAAAGTCGCCGTTCAGGATCATGCGGGCAAAGGCCTTGGAGCCCGTCACATTGGTGCGCTCGCCGATGTTGACAAAGGTGGCATGGGGGGAGGATTGCCCCCCAACGTCGGCCTGCGATGAAGACGCCTCGCCAATGGTCACCGGCTCCAAGCCGGACAGCAGCATGGGGAAAATCGGGTTGGCAAACATGCGTCTCACCTGTAAAAAATAGCCATCAGGTGAGCGTCGTTGTAACATCCAAGCCTGACGGGGACGGCTGGTGCCCGCTGCAACGCTCCTTGGATGGCCCGATTTTAAGGGTGAACTCGGGGCCCGCATGCGTTACCATGGATTCTGCCCACCCGCCCCAGCGCGCATCTGCACCGATTGGAAGCAAAAATCATGTCCACCAACGCGACCACCTTCGAGCGCGCCGCCGAGTTGCTCACCACCCCCAGCGCGTTGATGCACCTCACGCTGGACGAAGCGCGCGTGGTGGTGGGCTATATGTCACCACGCTGGATTGCTGCCAACACCATCTTCATTCGCGAAGGCGACGTCCACGACGAAGGCTTCATGGCCCTGGTGCTGGAGGGCGAAGTGGTGGTGGAAAGCATCACCGTGAGTCGCACCGAGCCGGTCACCATTTCGGTGCTGGGGCCAGGCAGCTTGGTGGGTGAAGTGGGCTTGGTGGACAAGGCGCCGCGCTCGGCCTCGTGCACCGCCAGCACCGATTTGTTGTGCGCCATTCTGACCCGCAAGGGCCTCGTGGCTCTGATCGAGAAGCAGCCCAGCATCGGCGCCAAACTGCTGCTGGCGATTGCCGCCCGCCTAGCCGAGCGCCTACGCGACAACGCCCGCAAGCTGCGCCTGTACGCCAAGTTGGCCAAAGCCATGCAGCTGGAAATAGAACGCCTGATTTAGCTGCCGCCCCCGGCTCAAACCGCTTCTTGATAGAAGAAACTGCGCCGCAAGGAGCGGGCCGCCAAGGGCGCAACCGCTTATATGGATGCCTCCCGGATAGCAAGCAGAATTTGCGTTATTTTGTGAAGAAGTCGGTTGCTTCCCTTTATTCGGCCGTGTTTGTGGCTTGGTCAGGTTGCCCTGACTTTGGAGTTTTTGGGGTCAGAGCCCAAATTCGCCGAGCCTACGGCTCGCCCGGAGGGCGCGGTGCGATGCACCGCAGCGAAATTGGTGTCTGACCCCAATAACCCCCTTCGCATTCCACCTGAATCAGCTCAAACCTGCCTGGCGTTGGCCCGAGCCGGGCCGCGCTCAGGCAGCCACCCCATACGCAGCCGGTGTCTAGCGGCAAGGTGTTGGCCAGCAGACCGGCTCCGGCGGCCAGCGTATCCGCCCCCAGCGTTGACCAGTGGCCAAAGGCGACCGGCGTATTGGCGGTTTTCCGGCCGGGCACATCAAACCACGGCAAATAGCCGGGCGCTGCCGTCTGTGTGCCCCCCGTGGTGGCAAATTCCATCACGCCCCCGGCCGTGCAAAAACGCATGCGCGTCAGGGCATTGACAATCACGCGCAGGCGCTCAGCACCCGCCAGCGTGTCCTGCCACTGGCTGGGCGTGTTGCCATACATGCCGCGCAAAAAACCGGCGAGGTCCGGGCCGCGCAGGGCCTGCTCCACTTCGCCGGCCAGCGCCAGGGTTTGGGCCACGGTCCATTGCGGCAGCACGCCGGCATGCACCATCAGCCAGCCGTGTTCATGCATCGCCATGCGGCGATGCCGGAGCCAGTCGAGCAAGGCCTCGCAGTCGGGCGCGTCCAGCACCTGCTGCAGCGTGTCGCCACGGTGCGGCTTGCGCAGGCCATGGCGTATGCCCAGCAAATTGAGGTCGTGGTTGCCGAGCAGGCATTGGGCTGCGTCGCCCAGCGCCACCAGGCTGCGCAGCACGCCCAGCGAATCCGGGCCGCGGTTGACCAGATCGCCCAGAACGTACAGCGTGTCACGGCTGGGGGAGAAATCAATCGTGCGCAGCAGGCGCTGTAGCGGTTCGTTGCAACCCTGCAGGTCGCCAATCATGTAAAGTGCCATGTGTTCATTCTGCCTCTGGATCCATGGATTTCATCCTCATCGCGTTTTTGACCCTGCTCAACGGCGTTTTTGCTATGTCCGAACTGGCGCTGGCCTCCAGCCGCAAGGCCAGGCTCAACGCCATGGCCGAGTCAGGTGACAAAGGAGCGCGCGCTGCGCTGACGCTGCTCGACAACCCGACACAGTTTCTTTCGTCGGTGCAGATCGGCATCACCTCCATCGGCATGCTCAACGGCATCATCGGCGAGGCGGCATTCAGCGGCGGCCTGTCGGCCTGGATCCATGCCTTTGGCGCACCGCCGCGCGCTGCCGACATCACGGCGACCGCGCTGGTGGTCACCATCATCACATTCATCACCATCGTGTTTGGTGAACTGGTGCCTAAGCGCATAGGCCAGCTTTATCCTGAAACGGTTGCGCGGCTGGTATCAAACCCCATGATGTGGGTGGCCCGCATCGCCAAGCCGTTTGTCAAACTGCTGTCCGTCAGCACCCTGGCCACACTCAAGCTGCTGCGCATCGACAACAGTGCTGGCCGCGCCGTGACCGACGAAGAAATTGCCGCCAGCCTGGAAGAGGGCGTGGACGCGGGGCTGATCGAGGAACACGAACACCAGATGGTGCAAAACGTGTTTTTGCTCGACGACCGCCTGCTCACTTCATTGATGCTGCCGCGCTCCGATATAGAGTGGCTGGACGCATCTGACACCCTGGCCGAAGCCATCGACAAGGCTGGACAAACCGGGCACTCGTGGTATCCGGTTTGCCGTGGCAGCCTGGACGATGTGGTGGGCGTGGTCAATGTGGCCAAGCTGCTGGCTATGCGTGGGCAAACTCAAGCTGATGCGCCTGCGGCTACTGACCGCATTGGCATGTATGCGGTGCCGGCAGTGTTTGTGCCGGAAACCCTTACCGGCATGGAGCTGCTTGAGCAGTTTCGGGCCAAGTCTACGCGCATCGTGTTTGTGGTCGATGAATACGGCGTGGTGCAGGGCCTGATGACGCCGATGGACATACTGGAAGCCATCACCGGCGAGCTGCAGCCCGGCGCGCAGGTTGATGCGTGGGCCACCCGGCGAGACGATGGCAGCTGGCTGATTAACGGTGTCATGCCGGTGGCAGAACTCAAAGCCCGGCTTGACATCAAAGAGTTACCCGAAGAAAGCCGGGGCCGCTACAACACCGTGGCCGGCTTACTGCAAAGCGTGTCAGGCCGCTTGCTACAAACAGGCGAGCGCGTGGAGTGCGCCGGCTGGGCTTTTGAAGTGGTTGACCTTGACGGTAAACGCATCGACAAAGTGCTGGCCAGCTTTATCGGCGAGCCAGAGACATACTGACGGGTAGCGATCAAGGCCGCGTGGCACCAGCGCGCACTGACGGCGCAACGGTAATCAAAACATCGTTGTTGCCCTACGCCAGTGCTCGAATCCAAACCGGGACTTTCGACATAGAAAACAAATCGACCCCCCAACAGGCAACCGCTGGAAAACCAAAAAGCAATTAGTTAGAATCGCCAAATAGTGGGGGGGGGTAGCTCAGCTGGGAGAGCGCTGCGTTCGCAATGCAGAGGTCGGGAGTTCGATCCTCCTCCTCTCCACCAAACTTTTTACAAGTCTCTGATTCGTAAAGATTTTTCTTACAACGGCAAGATTTGCTCGGAAGTGATTCTGTGGGCTGCACCTTGGTAGCCAAGCGCAGCCCTTGCGCAGCACCCCACAGAGAGGAATGATACGCGCCGGTGCGCGGGGCGGCGAGCAGGCGAGCAGCCGACTCACCCGCCCAAACGCTTCACTTCGTGGCCGTGCGCGGTTGCACCACTTGAATTTCAACGCGGCGATTCCTGGCGCGCCCCTCTTCCGTGGAATTGTCAGCCACCGGCTGGCTTTCGCCCTTGCCCACCGCCCGCACGCGTTTGACGTCGACCCCCTTGCTGACCAGATAGGTCTTGACCGACTCGGCGCGCGCCAGCGACAGACGGTTGTTGTAGGCCTCGCTGCCGAGGGAGTCGGTGTGACCCACGGCAATCACCATATCAAGCTGGGCTCCCTTGATGCCCTCCAGCAGACTGTCGAGTTTGCTCAGACCCGCGGCCTTGAGCTCGGACTTGTCAAAGTCAAAAAGCGCATCGGCCGCCAGGACAACCTTGATCGGGGCGGGGACGGGGGCGGGGGCCGACGCCGTGGCCGCCGCTGGCACCGCGGCGCGTACCCGAGGCGTAATCACGGTCCGACTCTTGATCTGCTCCAGGGTGTCAACCGTTGACTCCTGCAGCGGGCACAGTTCAGCCGGGTCAATGCCGTTGCGGTCCTGGCCTGCATCCTTGGCATTGGGCACGTCAGCCCGGTTCACGCCCAGCGCCGCCACCAGTTGCCCCATACCCGCCAGTGTGCGCGCCTGCGCCGTCGCCTGATTGTGGCGGGCGTTGATGTAAGCGCGCGTGGCCTCGAAATACTCATTTTGGCTGTCCAACAAATCGAGCAGGGTGCGCTGGCCGATGTCGAACTGCTGGCGATAAGCCTCGCGCGACTTTTCTGTTGACAGGCGGTGCTGACCGAGGTAGCGCTGTTGCTCGCTCAGGCTGCGCACGTCGCTGTAGGCGATTGACAGCGTCTGGCGCACGTCGCGGCAGGCCTTCTCCTGCAGGTCGCGCGCCTGCTCTTTCTGGTTCACCGCCTGACGCTCACGCGCTTTGTCGGCGCCGCCGCGGAACAGGTTGTAATTCAGCACCAGCTCCACGCCATTCACCCGCGTGTTGCCAGGGATGCCGCCGGTGTCGTTGTCCCGACTTCCGTAAGCGCGCAAATCAAGCCGCAGCATATAAGGGCTGTGCAAGGTGGCGCACGCAATTGGCATCACCGTCATCGCGCTCGGTGTCGAGTCCGAGGCAGACCTGCCCTTGCTGGCATCACTCGGCTTTGACGGCATGACCGGACCCGGGGTCAAGTAAATGCGCGCCGCCGCCTGCGTTGCCGTCCTGCTCTGGGGCGCTGCCCTGCACGCGGGCGCGACGCAGGCGGACGACCCGCCCGCGCTGACGCGCCTGTTAGAGCAGGCCAGCACGCTCGAAGCAGCCAGTGACACGCCCGACAGTGTCTGGCAGGCCGCCGTGCTCTATTGCCAGAGCGCGCGATGGGGCAGCAGCGAGGGCCAATACCGGCTGGGCATGCTCTACGCCTTTGGCCAAGGCGTGCCCGAGAGTCGACCCTTTGCCGCCGCCCTGTTTTCGCTGGCCGCCACGCTGGGCCACGCCCAGGCCAGCCAGATGCTTGACAGCATCGAGCTGACCGCGGTTGAACTGCCGACCTGCGTGAATCAGGCGCAACTGCCAGAAAAAGCACCGCCCCCCATTCCCCCCATTCCCCACAGTCCGTCGTTCGCCCTGATTGACCAGTGGCTGCTGACCTTACCCGCCCACAAACGCTGGATCATTCCGCTGACTACGTCGCTCAGCGCCTGGTACGCGCTTGACCCCAAGCTGGTGCTGTCGGTGATTGCGGTCGAGTCCAACTTCAACACCGCGGCCCGCTCACCCAAGGCCGCCATGGGCCTAATGCAACTGATTCCCGACACCGCCGAGCGCTTCAACGTGCGCAACGCCTTTGATGCTACCCAGAACCTGCGCGGCGGCATGCGCTACCTGCGCTGGCTGCTGTCGTACTACCGCGGCAATATCAGCTACGCCCTGGCCGCCTACAACGCCGGCGAGGGCCGGGTGGACCGTTACCGAGGTGTGCCACCGTTTGCGGAAACGCGGGCTTACGTGAAGCGGGTGATTGGCTTGTACGGCAGTGAACGCCATGCGTTTGACGCAGATCTGACGGCGGCTTCGCCGATGCTGGCGGGCAAAAACCGTTGAATGACGAGGTTTTTCGGGCTTATTCCAATTCGCATTAGAAAGGAGAACAAGGCGCGAAGCTGCTGACAGTGCTGTAGCACGGCAAAGCGAAGCAACGCAGCTATCGTTTTTAATGCGGATTGGAATTAGTTTTCGAGTTGGAAAGATGGCGCTTGCCGCTACATTGATATTGTGTTCGTTCTCGCCCGCCGCTCTACTCACAAAAGGCGTGCTGATTGACCTTGCGCCGTGAGAAGCGCAACCGCCTTCTTGTCGAAGGAAACGAAGGTTTCCCCACCGAGCCAGTTGCCCTCGTAGGCTATGACACCATCGGCGAAATCCCCGCCTGCCGCAAGGATAGACAAACCGGCTTCGACAGCCGGGCGATTCATCACCACGTTGCCAGCATCAAGCAAAGCCCGGATAGCAACAGCAACTTTCTCTTTTGGCAACTGCGCGCCCCGGATCAATATCCAGGCAAGCTCACACAGGCACGGCAGTGAAACGGCGATCAATGATGCTTCTTCCAGAATCTTCGCTGCTGTGTGTGCCTGTTCAGCGTCGTCTTGCAGCACGGCGCGAGCAAGAACATTCGTATCAACAGATATTTTCATTTTTCGCCAGCCCAACCGGCAGCGGCAATTTCATTCATTTCTTCGATGGAAAGTACCTTTTTTGTGCTCCCAGCGAACAGGCCGATAAAACCTTTAATACTTCCCGTAGGCCGGGCAACCCGTATCCGCAGCTCGCCTCCCGGCAGCTTGTCAAAGTCGATTTTTTCCCCTGGCCTGATGCCGAGGTGTTGCAGCACGTCTTTTCTAAACGTCACTTGCCCCCGTGCGGTAACGGTCAATGTGGTCATGGCGATGTCCTCACAGTCTCTTGATTGATGCTTCACATGGTAATGCAAAAACGCCTTACAGTAAATATCAAAGCGACGGATCAAAGCGACGGATTCTGGCAGCGCAACGACCGTCTGAGAAACGCAAGCCCGAAATATTGTGCTCGTGCGGCAAAATTGTAGATGGCGGGTTGGGGTCATGCTTGATTGCAAGACCTGCCCCCGCGTTCGCGTCTCAGGGAATGTACAGCATTTCCGAGAATCCACGCACGCTGGACTGTAGGGTGTTCGGCGCCGTGCGCCGCAGTTGACTGCGTCCTGACGCACTGGTCATCGCCACGGCATGCGCTTCGTTCTTTTTCATTTCCCGTATGTACAGGTTGCGGCCGCCAAAGTGTGTTTCAGCGTAGCGATACGCCCGGTGCAGTTTCTCGTCGAGTCGTTTCATCGAGTTCAGGTAGAACACGGGGGTCTTGCTCAGCAGGTCTTCCCCGGATTTGTAGATGACCACCATCTTGCCGTCGGGGAGCTTGCGGCGGGCAATGCCGCCGAGAACCAACTCCGGATAAAGCCGGTCACGGCATTTCTCGAGGTAACAGCGGTCGGACATCTGCGCGATGAGGTCGGCGGTGCCGAGGATTTCGCCGACGCGCCGCATCAGCGGGTCGTCGATGCGGATGGTCAGCGGGTCGCGTTCGTAGCCGGTGAAGTGGATAATCACCGAGGCGGCCCGGGCATGCTTCTTCAGGCCGATGCGCGGCAGGTAATCGCGCAGGAACTTCGCGCCGCGCGACACATGCACCAGCGAGTATTCGGCGCCGTAGCGATGCTTGTGGTCGTGGCGATGCCGCAGATAGCCGACATCGTGAAACAGCGCAGTGACAATGCCGACATTGAAATACCCGGGCGACAGCGGCGAGGATTCCCTGCGGTCGCGCTGATAACCGTCCAGCAGCCGCGCCATCGCCAGCGTCACGTCCAGCACATGCTGGATGTCGTGGTACTCGGTGTCGCAGGGGTGGTAGTCGGGGTGTTTGCCGTGATACATCTGCGACATGCCTGCGAACGCGCGCTGCAGCGGCCGTGAATTGCCGCCCGGATACAGCGCGTCGAACAAACCGACGACATGATCGCAGACCTCGATCGGGTCGGTGGTGTTGATCTTGTCGGTGATGTCGAAATCGCTGCGGCGCATGATTTATGGTCTTTCCTGTCAGTGTTGTGAACTTGGCGTGAATTAGAAGCCAATCGACCGCTGAAAGTGTGACGAAATTGTACCAACTTTGCGGTAGGTTCCCGCCCCTGGGAAGAAACCGCGAACCCGTCGTAACGAGTCCGCGATGCCCGGCCGGTCAGGGGCCGCCGGGGTCGGTCTTCAGATTGCCGCCAGCGAGCAACTTCGTGATGATGTCGATATCTGAACCGCCACCTCCCGCGTAAGCCTGCAAGCTTGCAAAGCTGATGTTCTCCAAGGTAATCGTCTGCCCCGTGCCTCCATCCGCCGCGCCATTCGCGTCCACGGTGATGAGGGTTTGACCCAAACCGTTGGCACTGAAGTTCAGGTACGCATCCAGGCTCGTCGCATTGGCACTCTCGCCCGTCAACAGATCTTTCAGATCGAGCACATCGCCGCCACTGGTCACTGGTGCCAGATTGAAGTCCTTGATGACATCGTTACCAGTTTCGCCCAAGTTCCACTTGAACGTGTCGGAACCCAAGCCACCGGTCAGGGTGTCGTTGCCGGAGCCGCCAATCAGGTAATCATTACCCCTCGTACCTGTAAGAAGCGTATCCGCACTGGCAATCGCTGTGTCCTGAATCGAATAAGAGACGGTAGTGCAACATTCGTTCTGTAATTTCCCCGACCATTGAAACTGAACCTGTTTGGAAGTTTCTGGTTTTGGGATTTTTTAATCAGGCCCCTGCCAGGCCGCCGGAGGCCCCCCCCCCGACAGCAACTGGCAAACCTGGAACAACAGAGAGTACGAATTTCACATGGCCCAAAGAACCCAACTTGACGACAGCAGCCACCCGCTGCACGAAGCTTATGCCTGTCTGCTTGCCAACGGCCTGGACGGCGCCGGTGAAGCCTTGCGCATCCTGGTCAATGAGGCATCTCGCATTGAACGTGCGCCATGGCGTCCGGCGCGTACCTCGGGCGTGCGCGCGTCGAAACGCTGGGTCGGGCGCGCATAGATGGCGGTACCCAGGTAGTCGGCGCTCAGCTTGGCGGTGGGGACATCGACCGGGGCATCGCCGAGCTCGGGATAGAGTACGCGCGCCTGGCTGCGGTCGTCGTTGAAGCCCAGCAGCACGCAAGCGCGCTCGTTTTGCAGCAGCACGACGGCGGGCAGCAGGGCGTCCTTGAGCTGCGCCAACGGACTGCGGACCAACTGGCTACTCAGGTGGGCACGCCGTGCCGCGCGTGCAAAAAGGCTGGGGGTGAGGCGGCCATGTTCGGCCGGCAAACCCGCCATCAACGCGTCACGGGTGAACACCTCGCCATGTGCGCGGGCGACGATCATCAAACACGCCAGCAGCTCGTCATTGCCATTGACAGCGGCGGCAACAGGAACTGCACCTGGATTTTCCATATTCAGCATGCGCACCCCATTTTGATTGGTGTCGTAGAAGATTCAGTGTAACAAATGTAATTAGCACTGAAAGTACTCGCTGGCTGCTTGGTGGAACTGCCAATCACCCCTCAAACAAACCCTCATCCGTGCTGCGTGGCGCCACCCCCAGATGCCGGTAAGCGGCCAGCGTGGCAATGCGTCCGCGCGGCGTGCGCTGCAAAAACCCCTGCTGAATCAGATAGGGCTCGATCACGTCTTCAATCGTGCCGGGTTCTTCGCCAATGCTGGCGGCAATGTTGTCCAGCCCGACCGGGCCGCCGTCGAAACGGTGAATCACGGCTTCCAGGAACTTGCGGTCCATCAGGTCAAAGCCCTGGGGATCGACATCCAGCATCGCCAGCGCCTTGTTGGCAATATCCAGCGTGATGACACCCGTGCCCTTGACATCGGCGTAATCGCGCACGCGGCGCAGCAGGCGGTTGGCAATGCGTGGCGTGCCGCGTGAACGGCGTGCAATTTCAAAGCCGCCTTCCACATCGGTCTGCACCTTGAGCAAGCCCGCGCTGCGTTTGACGATGCGCGCCAATTCCTCGGGCGTGTAAAACTCCAGTCGGGCGACGATGCCGAAGCGGTCGCGCAGCGGGTTGGTCAACATGCCAGCGCGGGTGGTGGCGCCGATCAGCGTGAAAGGCTGCAGATCGAGCTTGATCGAGCGCGCAGACGGGCCTTCGCCGATCATGATGTCGATCTGGTAGTCCTCCAGCGCGGGGTACAAAATTTCTTCGACCACCGGGCTCAGACGATGGATTTCGTCGATGAACAGGACATCGTTTTTCTCAAGATTGGTCAGCAGCGCCGCCAGGTCTTTTGGCTTTTCAAGCACCGGCCCCGAGGTCGATCGCATGTTGACGCCGAGCTCGTGCGCAATGATGTGCGACAACGTGGTTTTGCCTAGGCCGGGCGGGCCGAACAGCAGCACATGGTCGAGCGCCTCGCTGCGCTTTTTGGCCGCGCCGATGAAGATTTCAAGCTGCTCGCGCGCCTTGGTCTGGCCGACGTAGTCGTCAAACAGCTTGGGGCGAAGGGCGCGCTCAATCGCCTCTTCACGCGGCGAGTCGGGTGCTGCGGACATGACGCGCTTGACAAGCGGTATACCGGGGGCGAAGTCGTCGGTCTGGATGGTCATTTGGCCAATGCCTTCAGCGCCAATTTAATCCCTTCACTAACCCCAACATCTTTAGGCAAGGCCTTGAGCGCCAGCGCCGCATCACGGTCGCTATAGCCCAGCGCCACCAGCGCCTGCAGGATGTCTGTCTGCGCATCGTTGGCGACGCTGACCGTTATACCCATGTCTGCACCGAGCTTGCCTTTGAGCTCCAGCAGCAAACGCTCGGCGGTTTTTTTGCCGATGCCGGGCACCTTGATGATGCGGCCAGCCTCTTGCGCGGTCACGGCCTGGGCCAGCTCTTCGACGCTCATACCACTAAGTACGCTAAGCGCCGTGCGTGGGCCGACACCTGATATCTTGATGAGCTGCCTGAACGCGGCGCGCTCTGATGCGTTACCAAAACCATAGAGGATTTGCGCGTCTTCGCGCACCACAAAGTGCGTCAGCAGGCTGACCTTTTCACCCAGCGCGGGCAGGTTGTAGAAGGTGCTCATGGGCACCAGCACTTCATAGCCGACACCGTTGCAGTCCACCAGAATTCCCGGCGGGTTCTTTTCAGCCAGCAGGCCGGACAATCTTCCAATCATGTTGATCCCATCATGGGCAAATCTTATCAGGGCACCTCTATAAATTCAGATTTTCAGGATAAAGTGCAAGGCGCGTGTCGCATCGCCCTTCCTTTGGGCTCATGCGAGGGTCGCGGAGCAACCGGAATGTACTTAAGGTACATGAGGATTGCGAGCACCGCGCAACGCAGCAATTTGCCTGAAAAATGAATTTATAGAGGTGCCCTTGATTCTTCGCCATACCTTCACACCACCCAACAATACCCGCATGGGCCATTTGTGCGGCCCGATGGACGCACACCTACGCACCATAGCAGCGAGTCTGAACGTCAAGATTGCGCATCGCTTCGAGCAGTTCAAGATTGACGGCACCAAAGTGCGCGCCAACGAGGCGCTGGAGCTGTTGCAGGCGCTGTATGAAATGGCGCAGCGGCCTATCGCGGAAGAAATCGTGCAGCTCATGCTGGCGGGCGACACGGCACTCAGCAAAGCCCCTGACGGCACTACAGCGCTATCAACCCGGCGCGCCGACCTGCGTGCCCGCAGCGTCAACCAGGGCATCTACCTGGACAACATTGCCACGCATGACATCACCTTTGGCATTGGCCCTGCGGGTACCGGCAAAACCTACCTGGCGGTGGCCTGCGCGGTCGATGCGCTGGAGCGCAGCGCAGTGCAGCGCATTGTGCTGACGCGCCCGGCGGTTGAGGCCGGTGAGCGACTGGGCTTTTTGCCGGGTGATTTGAGCCAGAAGGTTGACCCGTATTTGCGCCCTTTGTACGACGCGCTGCATGAGCTGATGGGTTTTGAGCGCGTGCAGAAAGCGTTCGAGCGCCAGCAGATAGAGATTGCACCGCTGGCCTTCATGCGCGGCCGCACGCTGAACCATGCATTCATCATTCTGGATGAAGCGCAAAACACCACGCCCGAGCAGATGAAAATGTTTTTAACCCGCATCGGTTTTGGCAGCAAAGCCGTGGTGACAGGCGATGTGAGCCAGGTCGATTTGCCGCGCACGCAATTGAGCGGGCTGGTCGATGCTGAGCGCGTGCTCAGGCGCGTGACGGGCATCGCCATCACGCGGCTCACCAGTGCCGACGTGGTGCGGTATCCGCTGGTAGCGCGCATTGTGAATGCGTATGACAAAACACCGAGCTTGCGTGACGATGCCATTGAAGTTAAGGATCCTCTGCATAACTCTGGCGAGGCTGTGACGTGCGGATCGGGAAAGGCCGCAAGGCGTCTTTTTGCAGCCAATAGCACGGCTATTGGCAAGGAAAACAACGCAGTGGACTGCCCGAGCCCGCGCGATCACAGACCGCAGGGAGTTGTGCAGAGGGTCCTTAAGGCTGACATAGCGGTGCTGCCCGCTCGCAAGACCAACACCCGGAGCCGCACCGTGAGTAAAAATGGCTCTTAAAAACCTTCAGCTATCGCTACAATTTGGCGACCTGAAAGATGCCAAACGGCACCGCGCGGCACTGCCGCGCCACAGTGTCGCGCGCTGGATTCGCCACGCACTGGGCAGCGATGCCGAGATCACCGTGCGCATTGTGGATGCTGAAGAAGGCCAGGCGCTGAACCGCGACTATCGGAAAAAAGATTACGCCACCAACGTGCTGACTTTCGATTACACACAAGAGCCCATCGTCACGGCTGACCTGGTGCTGTGCGCACCCGTCATTGCCAGGGAAGCGAAAGAAAACAAAAAAACACTGCAAGCGCATTACGCTCATTTGCTGGTGCATGGCACGTTGCACGCGCAGGGCTGGGACCACGAAACCAGCGCGGCAGATGCTAGCGCTATGGAGGCACGCGAAGTGGCGATATTGGCTGGCCTGGGAATTAGAAACCCGTATTTAGGGCACCTCTATAAATTCACCAAACCCCGTTCGGGTTGAGCCTGTCGAAGCCTTTAACTAATAAAAACAACCACTTAGCGAGCAGACCCTTCGACAAGCTCAGGGCGAACGGTAATTTATAGAGGTGTCCTTTATAGATTTTGTGGCTATTTTGAGGGCCAAAAAGTAACGTTTTTGGGTAACAGGCCATTGAGAATGCAACGCAAGCTCTTCCTCAACATCCGTACTTGTATCGTCATGGCCCCGAAAAGATATTTGCAGTAGAAGTCCCGCGCTACGGACCGGGCTCGTCCAACAACCGGTTTAGATCGTGGCTTCGCACGATCTAACCTTTTTCGTTAGACAGCTGCTACCTCATTGGGCGCCTTTGGAGGTTCGTCGAAGACCACTTGCACGAACGTTCGCCCAGGGAACATTGTCTGGAGTGTTTGCCTAAGTTCGGTGTATAGCGAGCGCAGGGAGGCGAGGTCTTCGTCGACGTTCTGGTAGATTGCCGCAGTGATTTGCTTGAGCTTGTGGCAGACATCCTCACCGAGGGCATTCTCCACGTCTCCAAGTGTCTGCGGTTTGCCAACCTTGAACCCTGCTGCAGCCATCTTTGGAAACACTGCGTTCAGCACAAGATCCGATCTGCTCCGAATCAGATCAATGGCTAAATTGAAGCGCTGCTCCTCCAGCATGAGTGCCGCGAAAACACTCGGTTGCCCGCGTTCCAGCAGAAACTGAAGGTCGGAGGATTGAAAGCGATCAATTTTCACCGGGGGCGCTGGGTGTGCAGTGAGGTTGAGCCACGCGTCAGGACGACCGCGATACGGATCGAGGACTTCCTTCCGAAACTGCTCGAGAACGTTCCACAAGGCGTAGACGGCGTAGATTGCTCGGTTTCCAGCCCCCAGTTCTTTTTCGGTTTGTGCCGTCTTCCTCTCATGCGTTTGGAACTTGAACGCCGCCCAAGCGCCTGCGAAAGACGCCACCAGCGTCGCTAGAGTTGCAAGAACGTCTTTCCACTCGGGCATGCCGTGCTCCTGCTGTCTAACAATCAGCGTTTATCTGCCGCGCCGTAAAGCTAGCACAAGGCGAAGACATCAATCGCGGCAGATAAACCATGTTGGACTGAACCGCCTGTGGGGCGGTCGTGTTACGGTAGTTGCACTATAAGGGGATTTGATTCAATCGCCCTACCTCTGCGACACATCCCCATTTTTGGATGTACCGCTGGTCGGCAAGCTCACTTCCAGCACTCCACCAGCACGGTAAAGCCCCTGGCCTTTTCTGCAATCGCTGTGGGCGCCAGCGGAACTTCAACGGGTGGCGTTGCTGGATTGCGCGGCGGTTTTGGGTTGCCAGTTGCGCGCGGAGGCTTGGGCGGCGGCGCGTTGCGCGGGTGATAAGTGGCGCTCGACCAAATCGAGGTTCTTTACGGCATTTTGAAACCCATGTGCACTGGCCAGCAGCCACCAGAAATAAGCCATTTGCTCATCCTTGGGAACGCCTTCGCCGTTGTAATACATCACGCCCAGGTTGGACTGCGCACGGGCATCCCCCTGCTCGGCGGCTTTGCGGTACCACGCTGCGGCCTGCTGGTAATCCTTTGGCACGCCTTGGCCGTTGTCATACATCACGCCCAGGTTGTACTGTGCATTGGCATACCTCTGTTCGGCGGCTTTGCGGTACCACGCCACCGCCTGCTGATCGTCCTTGGGCACTCCTTGTCCATCGGCATACATCACGCCCAGGTTGTACTGCGCGTTGGCATACCCCTGCTCGGCGGCTTTGCGGAACCACGTCACCGCCTGCTGGTGATCCTTTGGCACTCCTTGGCCTTTTTCATACATCACGCCCAGGTTGTGCTGCGCACCGGCATACCCCTGCTCGGTGGCTTTGCGGTACCACACCACCGCCTGCTGGTCGTCCTTGGGCACTCCTCGTCCGTCGGCATACATCAAGCCCAGGTTGCTCTGCGCGTTGGCATGCCCCTGCTCGGCGGCTTTCCTGTACCACGCCACCGCCTGCTGCTCGTCCTTGGGCACGCCTTGGCCTTTCTCATACATCACGCCCAAGTTGTACTGCGCAAGGGCAACTCCCTGCTCGGCGGCTTTGCGGAGCCACACCACGGCTTGCTTTTCGTCCTTGGGCACGCCTCGGCCGCTGGTATACCTAAAGCCCAGGTTGTGCTGCGCGTCGGCATGCCCCTGCTCGGCGGCTTTCCTGTACCACGCCACGGCCATTTGCTCGTCCTTGGGAACGCCTTGGCCGTAGGCATACATCCTGCCCAGGTTGAACTGCGCGCCGGCATTCCCCTGCTCGGCCAGCTTTTTAAACCCTGTAAAAGCCGTACGGTAGTCCTTGCGGTCATAGGCCGCAAGCGACTGCTCAAACGTCTGCGCCTGCACAGGCACCCACGCGCCCGTGGTGAGTGCCAGCGCCAGCAACAAAGAATGGGTCAAACTTTTCATGAATGAATTCTCCAGCGTGGGTTGTACGGATCCTCGTGGAATCTACTGCTCTAACGGCCCCTAACCAGTAGGACTGTTATTGTTGGCGCGGATTATTAATTCGTAATCCGCGCTAATTAGTAACGGCACTGTGGCGAGTTTAGTTAGTAACGTCCTCTTGTGGGTTTGCCCGCACGCCCACCGAGTTCGGACTAGCTGGGGCAAAAACGAATCAGGCAACCATCGGCGCAGGCTGAACGTGCATCGGCGCGACTTTGAACTTTTGCGCAGCCTGCCACACGTCATAGGCGCTTTGCTCTGCCAGCCATAGGCGAGCCTCACCGCCACGCGCCACGCCTAGCCAGGCCTCAATGCGCAGGGCCATTTCAGGCGAGATAGCAGCCCGGCCATTCAGCACACGGGAAAGCGCCACGCGGGAAACGTCAAGCTGCTGCGCGGCCTGGGTCACTGATAGCCCCAGCGCGGGCAATACGTCATCCTTGAGCGTCAGGCCGGGATGCGGGGGGTTAAACATGCGTGCCATAGTCGTTCTCCAGTTGCTGTGAGCGGCTGCCAGTAAGCGTTTATCCGCCGCGCCGTAAAGCCAGCACAAAGCAAAAACGTCAATCGCGGCAGATAAGCCATGTTGGACTGAACCGCCTGTGGGGCGGTCATGTTTACGCTTCAGTAACCGCCTCACGCCGCACAATGCGCCCCAGCACGGCGGCCATGGCTATCCGTGCTAATTCAGTGTCGTGGTGGGTTTGAAGGTTGATCCAGCTTTGCGCATCCGTGCCAAAGAACACGCTCAGGCGCAAGGCCGTGTCCACGGTAATGCCGCGCAACCCCTTCACAATCTCATTGATGCGCCGGGGCGGGACGTCAATCGCCTTGGCAAGCGCATATTGGCTGATGCCCATGGGTTTGAGCCAGTCTTCCAGCAAGATAACGCCGGGGTGAATCAGGGGGACTTCGCGGGGCATGGTGGCAATCCTTCAGTGGTAATCAACAATTTCAACGCGGGCGGCGTGGCCGTCTACCCACACAAAGCACAAACGCCATTGGCCATTGATACGAAGGCTGTGTTGCCCCTGGCGATTGCCCTTGAGGGCTTCGAGCTGGTTGCCGGGTGGCACTCGCAAAAACTCCAATGACGTGGCGGCGTTTAACTGTTGCAGCTTGCGCATAGCTACAGCTTCAAAGTTGGCAAACCTGGCGACACGCCTACCTGCAAACAGGGCTTTCGTGTCTTTGCATTGAAAACTTTGAAGCATCACCGAATAATAACGATTGTCGTTACTAATGTCAAATACTATGCTGCCCTGGCTTTGTCCTGCTGCTGTTGCCCATGAGGCTTCATGAATGGGGCCAAGTCGGGGATTGCGTGGACGATGCTTACACCGCCGACTTCAACACCGCAGCTATTCCCATCAGCGCACCGGAGACTGGCTGGGGTACACCACCAACTGCGGCACAGCACTGGCCAGTGCTAAAAAATCACGGTCATTGTGTACCAGCAAAGCGCGCTGCTCAAGGGCAATCGCTGCAATCAGGCAATCAACCGGCTTGCGCACGGTTAGCCCTTTGCGTCTAGCGGTTCGGTAGAGCTGCGCTGCGGCTTCAAATGTTTCAAGGCTGTCCAGTGGTTCCAGCATGGTTTGCTTGGAGAGCACGCGCTTGATGGCTTGGTACTGGCGATCAGTGCTAGCGCCTTGCAGTACCTCCAGGTAAATCATTTGCGTTAACGCCAGCTCTTCAACATCTTGTTGCGCCTGCACAAACCGCACCGCGTCAGTGTCTGAACCGCGCAGCCAATCTATCCAGACCGAAGAGTCGATCAGAATCATTTTCGAGTTTTAGAAGCCGGGACAGTGACTTTGGTTTTGGCTTGAGCTCTGGGCGTCTTTTTAGGTTTGATAGGTGCAAGGTTTAACGTACGGGTTACTGCATACGCCGTACGGGGTTCTTCAACACGGTGTTGCCCAGACTCAGCGCCCCGCGCCCAAGGCGCTTTGGGGTCATAGTCAGGCGCAATGCCGCCCATGCCAAACAGCTCACGAATAGACGGCCGCTTGGCTCTAGCAACCATTTCGCGCAGGGCGCGGTCAACCAGCTCGCGTTTGGTTTTAGCGCCTGAGAGCTTCATGGCCTCTTGGGCAATGGCCTCATCAATGTCGATGTTGGTAAGCATGGTGATTTATTGTACATGCCTTGTACATTAAAGCCAAGTGCTAACTGAGCATCACCCGCACAAACTTGCGCTTGCCGACCTGCACCACATAAATCCCGGCGTCCAGTTTGAGCGCCTTGTCGCTGACCACGTTTGAGTCAACCCTTACACCGCCGCCTTCAATCAAACGGCTGGCATCGCCGCCCGAGCTGGCAAGGCCAGTGGCCTTCAACACCGCAGCTATTCCCATGGGCGCACCGGATAAAGCGAGCTCGTCAATCTCATCCGGCACGCCGCCCTTGCTGCGGTTGATGAAGTCCTGCTCCGCCGCATCTGCGGCAAGTGCTGAGTGAAAGCGGGTGGTGATTTCTTTTGCCAGTGCGACCTTGGCCTCTTTCGGGTTGCGCCCCGCCGCTACTTCAGCTTTGAGGGCTGCAATATCCGCTTCGCTTTTAAATGACAGCAAGGTGTACCACTTCCACATCAGCACATCGGAAATGCTCAGTACCTTGGCATACATGCTGTTAGGCTCTTCGGAAATGCCGATGTAGTTGTTCTTGCTCTTGGACATTTTCTCCACGCCGTCCAGCCCTTCGAGCAGCGGCATGGTCAAAATGCACTGCGGCTCTTGCCCGTATTCGACCTGCAGGTGACGCCCCATCAGCAGGTTGAACTTCTGGTCGGTGCCGCCGAGTTCCAGGTCGCTCTTGAGCGCAACCGAGTCATAGCCCTGCATCAGTGGGTACAAAAATTCATGCACGCTGATGGGCGTGCCGGCCTTGAAGCGGTCGTTGAAGTCATTGCGCTCCATCATGCGGGCGACGTTGTATTTGGCCGCAAGCTGGATCAGGCCGCGCGCGCCCAGAGGGTCGCTCCACTCGCTGTTGTAGCGGATCTCGGTTTTGGCCGGGTCCAGCACCAGGCTGGCCTGCCGGTAATAGGTTTCTGCGTTGATTTTGATCTGCTCTGGCGTGAGCGGCGGACGGGTGGTGTTGCGACCAGACGGGTCGCCAATCAGGCTTGTGAAGTCGCCAATCAGGAAAATGACGCTATGCCCCAAGTCCTGCAACTGCCGCATTTTGTTCAGCACCACGGTGTGGCCGATATGGATGTCGGGCGCGGTGGGATCAAGCCCCAGTTTGATGCGCAGCGGCACGCCTGTAGCCTCGGCTCTGGCGAGCTTTTTGACCCACTCGTCCTGGGGAATTAACTCCTCGCAGCCGCGCAGTGACACGGCCAAAGCCATCTTTACACGGTCAGTCACGGGGTAATTTGTAACAAGCGCTTGATTCATAAGGGTTTTCACATGTCGGGCTGGTTGTCGGGCTGGTGTCCGACAGATATACTAGCCCCTCTCCTGCATTTTAGAGTTATTGGGGTCAGACACCAATTTCGCTGCGGTGCGAAGCACCGCCCCCGGAGGGCGAGCCGTAGGCTCAGCGAATTTGGGCTCTGACCCCAAAAACCCAGCCGTAGGCTAGTCGAATTTGGGCTCTGACCCCAAAAACTCTTTTGTTGAAAGTCTGTTTTGAGCCTGATAACTGTTTTTCAAGTTCTTTCCCGCTTGCCTTCATCCGTTGCTCAAAGCCTGAGCCGCCACCCGAAACGAGTCGCTACCAGCCTAGCAGTATTGTTGCTGGGAACGGGCGTGACGGCGTTCGGTGTTGTGCCGCTGGCACCCGATGCATCCAATCTGCCAGTCCGTGAGGTACTGCAAATCGTGCAGGCCTTGCCAACGCAGGCGCAAACCGAGGCACTTGCAGACTTTCGCTTCACGCTTTTCCGTACCGAAAGCACTCGCAGCAGCGACACCTTCGATGCGCTACTCAAACGCCTGAACATCAACGATGCAGCTGCTGCCGCCTTTTTGCGCAGCGATGCCAATGCGCGCCTGGTACTTGCTGGCCGCCCTGGCAAAAACGTCACGGCTGAAGCCAGCGACAGCCAGCAGTTGCTCAAACTCAGTATGCGCTGGCCTACTGATGACGATGCGCTGTTCAAGCGGCTGGTGGTAGAGCGCACTCAGGCCGGCTGGACTTCCCGCGTGGAGACCGCGCCTTACGTTGCCACGTCCCGCCTGGCCAGCGGAAACATCCAGACATCGCTGTTTGCCGCAACCGATGAAGCGCGCATTCCGGACGGCGTGGCCGTGCAGGTGGCAGAAATTTTCTCAAGCGAAATTGATTTCCGGCGTGCCCTGCGCAAGGGTGACCGCTTTAACGTGGTCTATGAAACACTGGAAGCCGATGGCGAGGCACTACGTACCGGCCGTGTGCTATCGGCAGAATTCGTCAACGCAGGCAAAGCTTTTCAAGCCATGTGGTTCCAGCCTCCGGGCAAGGACGCAAGCGGTGCTGCCAACAAGGGTGGTTACTACACGATGGACGGCCAGAGCCTGCGTCGTGCCTACCTCAGCTCGCCAGTCGAGTTCTCGCGCATCAGCAGCGGTTTTTCAATGCGCTTTCACCCGATTCTGCAAAAATGGAAAGCCCATTTAGGCACTGACTTTGCAGCCGCTACCGGTACGCCCGCGCGAACCGTCGGTGATGGCGTGGTTGAGTTTGCTGGCGTGCAAAATGGCTACGGTAACGTCGTATTCGTCAGGCACCGCAACGGCCACGAAACGGTGTATGCGCACCTGAGCAGAATCTCGGTGCAGCGTGGCCAAAATGTCAGCCAGGGCCAGACGATCGGTCTGGTTGGCTCTACCGGCTGGGCGACCGGCCCGCATCTGCATTTTGAGTTTCGCGTCAATGGCACACAGAAAGATCCGATGACCATTGCCAAGCAAAGCGAGACAACTCCAGTTACGACAGCCGCATTGCCACTGTTCAGGCAACTGGCTGCAACTGTGAAAACCGAGTTGCAAGCGGCAGCGACGATGGGTCAGACGCGGACAGAGTAGCTAGTAGTCCGCACTGTCATTCCGTTTCTAAATCATTTCTAGATTAGGCGCGGGTTATTGGGGTCAGACACCAATTTCGCTGCAGTGCAAGCACTGCACCCTACGGGCGAGCCAAAGGCTCGGCGAATTTGGGCTCTGACCCCAAAAACCCACGACAAGGCGAAGCAACAACATATAGGAATGATTTAGAAATGGAATCAGAATGAGCGAGTACTACATCGGCCTGATGTCAGGCACTTCGCTTGATGGTGCCGACGGTGTGCTGGTTGATTTTTCGGGAAAGAACCTTCAGGTTGTAGCCTTTGCAAGTCGGCCTTTTAGCCACGACTTTCGAGCCGAGCTACTGGCTCTTAATTCTCCGACAGGCAACGAGATGCATCGCGCTGCAGTCGCAGGCAATCAGATTGCAGCGGTTTACGCCAAGGTCGTCAGTGAGCTGTTACTGGCCACGAAAGACCGCAAAATTTCTGCCCCACAAATTGCAGCCATTGGTGCGCACGGCCAAACGGTTCGCCACCAGCCACAGAGAACTTCGAGGGATGCACAGGGTGCAGGCTACACACTACAGCTCAACAACCCCGCTTTGCTGGCCGAGTTGACTGGCATTGATGTAGTGGCAGATTTTCGCAGCCGCGACATCGCAGCAGGCGGTCAAGGCGCACCGCTGGTAGCGGCATTCCATCAAAGCGTATTTGGCGGATCAGACCACGCTGTGGCCGTACTCAACATAGGCGGTATTTCCAACCTGAGCGTGCTGCCACCCAAGGGTGCCGCTGCCACTGCCACTACTGCCGTATTGGGCTTTGACTGCGGCCCCGGCAACGCGCTGATGGATGCCTGGTGCCAGCAACACACTGGCCAGCCCTTTGATGCAAGCGGTGCCTGGGCTGCCAGCGGCAAGCTGCTGCCCACGCTGTTGGCCGGCTTGCTGGATGAGCCCTACTTTTCCAAGCCACCACCCAAGAGCACTGGCCGGGACTTGTTCAGCCTGCAATGGCTGGCCACAAAACTGGCCGCATTCTCTAATGAAGCCGGTGAAGCCGGCGAACGCCCTGAAGATATTCAGAATACATTAACCGAATTCACTGCCAGCGCTTGTATTTCGGGCATCACTCGCTATGCAAAAGATAGCAAGCAACTGATCGTCTGTGGTGGTGGTGCGTTTAACCGCTATTTGCTGGAGCGACTGCAGGCTGGCCTTGCCGGTGTTCGCGTCAGCACGTCGGATGCGCATGGCTTAGGCGCCATGCAGGTTGAAGCGGCTGCATTTGCATGGCTTGCGCGCCGGACTGTGCGGCGCGAGGCTGGTAATTTGCCCAGCGTTACCGGGGCTAGAGGGCTGCGGGTACTAGGGGCGATTTATCCCGCCTAGTCTTACTGTGTCATAAATTAAGTCTCTCACTAATCCAGTTGCAGTGAGGGCAATGGCCCAGGCTTCTTGCGCGTCCGACACTCAAGCGCAGGTCCTAGGCGCGCATTTCGATTCCAAGGTAGTCGCGCTGCGCGGGGTGCACCCGCAGCGCTGTGGCCAGGCTGGCACCTTGACGCGCAAGCCCTGATCAGCGTCCGGTATGCTTCCACAGGTTGATCGCGAAGCAAATGAAGCCCACCCCGATCGTCATCGAGGCCAGCGCCAGCACCGGCTCGACCGACTTGTTGCCGAAGACGAACATGGACAAGGTAGCCATCTGGATCGGCAGCGCGATGTTGTGCAGCCAGAAATGCACTTTCGCCAGCCGGGTCTCGGCCGACGCGGGCACGGCGCGGTACCACAGGCCGAACAGGGCCATGCTGGCCCAGCCCAGCAGGTTCAGGTGCGCGTGAACGGGCTTGAGTGTGTAGTCGTGGCTGGCGGCCATCACGATGCCCATTGTGACGCCGAGCAGGACATAAATGACGGCCAGTCGCAAAAATCGGTTTCCCATGGATAGCTCCTTGAATGAATAAAGAATATTGCGGTGCGCCTCAATCAACCGCAGATTCGAATGCTAAGCCTGCTGAGCAGACTTGAAATCAGGGTTTCCCCGCAGTTCTGCGATCAACTGGAGTATCTGTGCATAGCCACGAATTCTTCTGAACGAGGTGAGACTCTGAGCCGGTTTCAATGCGGGACGTAACAACACCGCCGGTCAAGGAGAAGTCGATTAGCCTGTGATCAACTTGCGACGGGGCTTGCACCTGTAGGGCTGCGCCCATGCTGGGCGCAGCATAAAAAAACCACCCAAACTTATTGTCTGGACGGTTTTTAAATTTGAAGATCAGATCGAAAAATCAGGCCGAGAAGCTGGACCCACAGCCACAGGTAGA
>JBCKNC010000026.1:0-25959 GCA_038902915.1 Polaromonas sp. | reverse complement strand
GATGTTTCTCTCCTTTTAAAAGCTGCGCACAGTGAGGGGGATGGACTCGACCGTCAGTGGTTTCATTTGCACAGGCTTGTAGGTCAGTTTGTTGCCTTCGCTGGCGTGGTTCAAAACCGGGTAACACTTTTTCGGGTCTCCATTGGTTGAGCCGTAGGCATAGCAATCAAAAATCAGATGCTCTAGTGTTACCCAAAAAAGGCACTTTTTGAACCACGCCGTGCAAGTTGGAATCCCCGAAAATTCCGCGAAAAAACATTGGAGGCAAGGTTTCGTGCTCCGGGGAGCAATGTTGTTGTGGATTCTTTCTTGAAGCTACTAGAGGGCCATACCGTTTCAGCGGTACTTGGCATCCGCCGCAAGATTGGCAGCAATTTCAGTTTCGTAGCGGTCACCCACGGCCAGCAGCATTTCTTTTGTGAAATACAGGTCACTGCGTTTTTCACCGTGGTATTCCAAGATGCTGGTCTCGACAATAGCGTCCACTGGACAGGCCTCTTCGCACATGCCGCAAAAAATGCATTTGTGCAGATCGATGTCGTAGCGAGTGGTGCGACGCGAGCCGTCTGCCCGCACTTCCGACTCGATGGTGATCGCCACGGCCGGACAAATCGCCTCGCACAGGTTGCAGGCAATACAGCGCTCTTCGCCATTTTCATAACGGCGCAGCGCATGGAGGCCGCGAAAGCGCGGGCTCAGCGGCGTTTTTTCTTCAGGAAACTGAATCGTGATCTTGCGCTTGAACATGTACTTGCCGGTCAGGGCCATGCCCTTGAACAGCTCGGTGAGCATGAAGCTCGAAACAAAATCTTTGACTGAAGCGAATGCACTCATGATAATTTGTTGTCGAGCTGCGCCGAGGCGCGCATCGCCCCCAAGAAAGCGTATTTGGAGTTGGATGCCCAGCCGGCAACGATGACGCCGTACACCTCCATCGAGGTGATAGCCATCAAAAACAACAGGCCGGCATTGATATTGGCCAAAGCGATTTCAGGGCCAAACGGAATCACAGCCCAGGCCGCCAGCGCCGGCATGATGGTCATGACGGGGCCGAGCACAAACAGACCCTTGCTGGCCGCTGTGGGAATGATGATTTCCTTGGTCAGCAACTTGATCGCGTCGGCAATCGGTTGCAGCAGGCCAAAGGGCCCAACGCGATTGGGGCCCAGGCGAATCTGGGTAAAACCAATCGCCTTGCGCTCCCACAGCGTCAGATAGGCGACGCAGCCCATCAGCGGCAGCAACACGCACATAATTTTGATCAGCGCCCAGAGTACCGGCCAGACCGTGCCGGGCCAAATGCCGCCCATCAAGCCCTGGCCGAAAGCGTGTATCGCGTCAATCATGCTGCCACCTCTTGGGCAGTTGCAGCTATCGCCGCTTTGGCCAGTGCATCACGTGCATCTGCAGTCAGTTGCAGGGCTGTGGCGCGCCTTACCAATCCATCAAGCTGGTAAATACTGGCAACTACAGGGGTCGAACCGGTAGCAGAGATTGTGATGGCCACCTTGCTTTGATTGCCCAGCCTGTCTGCTGCGACGTGCGAGGCATCACTACCCGCTATCTGCTTGAGCACATCCTGCGAAGACTCAAAGTCAAAGCTAGGCAAGCCAAGAAGATTAGCCAGAACGCGCAGAACTTTCCATGCAGGACGTGCATCACCCAGCGGTTTCACAACTGCATTAAAGCTCTGAATACGGCCTTCGGCATTGACGAAAGTACCAGGTGTTTCGGTAAACGGCGCAATCGGCAACAGCACATCGCTAAAGCTCATGTTGGCCTTGAAGGGACTGAGCGTAACGACCATCTGCGCTGCATTCAACGACTTCACAGCATTAAGGCCGGCTGCCGAATCAAACTCTGGCTCGTTGTTAAGCAAAATGACGGCCTTGAGTTTGCCATCCAGCATCTGGCCAGCATTAAGGCCCTTATCACCTGGCAATGCATTAGCAAGCTGCGCACCAACGGTATTGGCGGCTTCAGTCAGGTAACCCACGCTGGCACCGGTTTGCTCACCAATCCAGTTGGCCAGCGCCAGCAAGCTCGATGCGTTGGCATGATGCGCGGCAGCGTTACCCAGAAGAATGGCTTTGCGCTGGCCGCCCACCAGTGACTTTGCAATGGCTTTGGCGGTATCAGTAGCCTGACCAACAGCAGGAGCCGTAACGCCTTTATCTGCCGCAATAGCCGCAGCAACATCGGCCAATGACTGTGCCCATGAACCGGAATTGCCCAACATCACGTTGACTATGGGCATCGCCCATGCCTGGGCCGTAGTCAATTCTGCTGTCGAATTAATCGTGCTTAGAGCGCATCCTTGGCGAACCGATTGGCGGATGCGCTGTGCAAACAGCGGGTGATCCTTGCGCAGATTTGAGCCGACGACCAGCACCCGCTGCAACTGCGACAGCGACGCGATGGAGCTGCCCAACCAGCGTACGGCCTGCGCGGGAACGAACTCGGCGTTGCGCAGCCGGTAATCAATGTTCTCGCTGCCCAGGCCGCGCATCAGTGACGCAGCAAGGTACAGCTCTTCGAGCGTGCTGTGCGGGCTTGCCAAGGTGCCTATGCTCTCGGCACCATGGTCGGCCTTGATCTGCTTGAGGCCATTGGCCACGTATTCGAGCGCGGTCTGCCAATTGACGGTTTTCCACTCGCCACCCTGCTTGAGCATGGGCCTCGTCAAGCGCTCGTCGCAATTCAGGGCTTCGTAAGAGAAACGGTCACGGTCGGCAAGCCAGCACTCGTTGACCTCTTCGTTTTCGAACGGCAACACACGCATCACCTTGTTGTTTTTGACCTGGACAATCAGGTTGGCACCGGTCGAATCATGCGGACTCACCGACTTGCGGCGCGACAGCTCCCAGGTACGGGTGCTGTAGCGGAAAGGCTTGCTGGTCAGCGCACCGACCGGGCAGAGGTCGATCATGTTGCCCGAGAGTTCCGAGTCAATCGATTGACCGTTAACGGTTTCGATTTCAGCGTGCTCGCCGCGATGCGTCATGCCGAGCTCCATCACGCCGGCAATTTCCTGGCCGAAGCGCACGCAGCAGGTGCAGTGGATGCAACGGTTCATCTCTTGCATCGAGACCAGCGGACCGGCGTCCTTGTGGAACACCACGCGCTTTTCTTCTTCATAACGTGACTTGCTGACACCATAACCGACGGCCAAGTCCTGCAGCTGGCACTCGCCAGCCTGATCGCAAATCGGGCAGTCCAGCGGATGGTTAATCAGCAAAAACTCCATCACGCCCTTCTGGGCCTTGATGGCTTTGTCGCTCTTGGTGCGAACAATCATGCCCTGCGTCACGGGCGTGGCGCAGGCCGGCATGGGCTTGGGCGCCTTTTCAATATCGACAAGACACATACGGCAATTGGCCGCGATGCTGAGCTTCTTGTGATAGCAGAAATACGGAATGTAGATGTTCGCTTTTTGAGCAGCGTGCATCACCGTGCTGCCTTCTGGAACTTCCACTTTCCGGCCGTCGAGTTCTATTTCAAGCATATGTTTTCTTTCCGCGGTTCAGGCCTGCATTGCAGTCTGAATTGCGACCTGGAATGCTGCAGCTTGCGTGGCTTGCGGTTTGATCATGGCCTCAAACTCATGGCCGAAATGCTTGAGCATGGCGCGCACCGGCATGGCGGCAGCATCGCCCAGTGCGCAGATGGTGTGGCCCTGGATGTTGTCGGCCACCGAATTGAGCAGGTCCAGATCGTACTGGCGACCCTTTCCGTTGTGGATGCGGTCCACCACACGCCACAACCAGCCCGTACCTTCGCGGCACGGCGTGCACTGGCCGCAGGATTCATGCATGTAAAAGTACGCCAGACGCTTCAGCGACTCAACCATGCAGCGGCTGTCGTCCATCACGATGACGCCGCCAGAGCCGAGCAACGAGCCGGCCTTGGCAATCGAGTCGTAGTCCATGCTGCACTCCATCATGATGGCGGCCGGCAGCACAGGTACCGAGGAGCCACCGGGAATGACGGCCTTGAGGCTGCGGCCTTCTTTGGCATTTTTCACGCCGCCCGCCAGCTCCAGCAGCTTGGCAAACGGCGTTCCCATCGGGATTTCATAGTTGCCGGGCCACTCGACATCGCCCGACACCGAATAAATTTTGGTGCCGCCGTTGTTGGGCTTGCCGCAGTCGAGGTAGGCTTGGCCGCCGTTGCGGATGAGCCAGGGCACGGCGGCGAAGGTTTCGGTGTTGTTGATGGTGGTGGGCTTGCCATACAAACCAAAACTGGCGGGAAACGGCGGCTTGAAGCGCGGAAAACCTTTTTTGCCTTCCAGAGACTCCAGCAGGGCGGTCTCTTCACCGCAAATGTAGGCGCCAAACCCATGGAACGCGTGGAGCTGGAAATTAAAGCTGCTGCCGAGAATGCCGTTGCCGATCAGGCCAGCGGCGCGCGCTTCCTCCAGCGCCTCCTCAAACCGCTGGTAGATCGCGAAAATTTCCCCATGAATATAGTTGTAGCCCACGCTGATGCCCATCGCGTAGGCGGCAATCGCCATGCCTTCGATGACGATGTGCGGGTTGTACGCCAAGATGTCGCGGTCCTTGCAGGTGCCCGGTTCGGCTTCGTCCGAATTGCAAATCAGGTATTTCTGACCCGGAAACTGGCGCGGCATGAAGCTCCACTTCAGGCCAGTCGGGAAACCGGCGCCACCGCGTCCGCGCAGGCCGCCCGTCTTGACCTCGGCAATCACCTGCTCAGGGGTTAAACCAGCGACGCTCGTGTCGCCTCCCGATTGATCGCCATCCTGCCCCAGAATTTTGCGCAGCGCCTGGTAGCCGCCGCGCGCTTCATAATCTTTCAACCGCCAGTTGCTGCCATCAAGGCCTGCAAGAATTTGAGGATCGATGTGCCGACCGTGAAAACAGGTCTGCACGCCGGTAGCGGAAAATTGTGACAGCACACTCTGTGCAGAGTTTTTGGGGTCAGAGCCCAAATTCGCCGAGCCCTCGGCTCGCCCTTCGGGGGCGGTGCTTCGCACCGCTGCGAAATTGGTGTCTGACCCCAATAACCCATGCACCGCAGCGAAATTGGCGTCTGACCCCAATAACTCTCTAGATGTGAGCGTCATGATTGCATCAAACTCTCGCAATCGTGTTGGTACGGCGGATTTTTTGCTGTAACTGGATGATGCCGTATATCAGTGCTTCAGCGGTGGGCGGGCAGCCCGGCACATACACATCCACCGGCACGATGCGGTCACAACCGCGAACCACGGAGTAGCTGTAGTGGTAGTAACCGCCACCGTTGGCGCACGACCCCATGGAGATCACCCAGCGCGGCTCGGCCATCTGGTCATACACCTTGCGCAGCGCCGGCGCCATCTTGTTGCACAGCGTGCCGGCCACAATCATCAGGTCGGACTGGCGCGGGCTCGGACGGAACAGCATGCCGAAGCGGTCGAGGTCGTAACGCGCCGTACCGGCGTGCATCATTTCTATGGCGCAACAGGCGAGACCGAACGTCATCGGCCACATTGAGCCGGTCTTGGCCCAGTTGACCACCGAGTCGTAACTCGTGGTCATAAAACCTTCGTTAAAAACACCTTCAAGTGACATACGCGTTCCTTATTTGTCAAAAAACCTCGGGGTCTTTTTCTTATCTCTTCTTTATTTCCAGTCCGGCGCACCTTTTTTCCAGATGCACCAGAACCCGACCAAGCATTCGATGCTGAATACCAGCATCGTCACGAAACCGACCCAGCCGATATTCAACAACGCCGTGGCCCGGCATGCAAGTCGCTGCCTAAGGCGTCCAGCGTGGGCCCTTCGAGCTTGAGCCCTTTGGGCAGCGGAAACTTGATGGTCTCCTCGATGCCCGCCATCTTGCGCACCGACACGGCGCCCAGCGCCTTGATGCGGTCTATCACCTGCTTGACCAGAATTTCGGGCGCCGAAGCCCCGGCGGTCAGGCCGACGCGGCTTTTTCCTTCGAACCACTCGGGTTGCAGCTCGGTCGCGTCATCGACCATATAGGCCTCGGTGCCGAGCTTGACGGCCAGCTCGCGCAGGCGGTTGCTGTTGGAGCTGGTCGGGCTGCCGACCACGATCAGGATATCGACCTGCGGGCTTATCACCTTGACCGCGTCCTGGCGGTTTTGCGTGGCGTAGCAGATGTCCTGCTGCTTGGGCGAGCGCACCAGCGGAAAACGCGCTTTGATGGCGGCGGCGATCTCGGCCGCATCATCGACGCTCAGCGTGGTTTGCGTCACCACCGCAAGCCGCTCGGTTTGCAGGGGGGCGATACGTGCCACGTCTGCGACGTTTTCCACCAGGTGAATACCGCTGTCGAGCTGACCCATGGTGCCTTCGACCTCGGGGTGGCCCTTGTGGCCTATCATGATGAACTCGTAGCCCTCCTTGTTCAGCTTGGCCACTTCCACGTGCACCTTGCTCACCAGCGGGCAGGTGGCGTCAAAAATCTTGAAGCCGCGGGCTTCGGCTTCACGCTTAATCGCCTTGCTCACACCGTGGGCGCTAAACACCAGCGTGGCGCCTGCCGGCACGTCATCGAGGTCTTCAATAAAAATCGCGCCTTTTTCCTTGAGCTCGTTGACCACATAGGTGTTGTGCACAATTTCATGGTGCACGTAAATCGACGCGCCAAACTTGCTCAATGCGCGCTCGACGATTTCAATCGCGCGGTCCACACCGGCGCAAAAACCGCGGGGTTCGGCGAGAATGATCTCTTGAGGGCTGCTCATAAAACTCCAATCACATGCGCCTCAAACAGCCATGACGCGGTTTCCACGAGATCGAGCAGTTTTGGGTAACGGTGTTGACCAACAGGCCGAGCTTGGGCGCGAGGGGTCATTCGCAAGAATGCCCCTGGCTTTCTCGGTCAGAGCGAGCCGAACACTACGTCTGTCGGCCTCTGAGCGCATGCGTGTCAGATAGCCTTGGGTTTCGAGGCTTTTTATGGTCTGTGATGCCGTACCCCGGGTCGTACCATGGAACGCGGCAAAGGCCGACGGCGTTCGTGAGAAGCGGTTGGCTTGGGCTAAGTATCTGAGCGCGGCCCACTGGGCTGCCGTCAGCCCCTCCACAAGCCCCTCGCCCGACGCTATGCGCCCCAAGTGAAAGACCAACTCCGGAAGAGAGCGACTGTTCATTTTCAACTCCTTGATCATGCCAGTATGATAGCGTTTAAAAACCTTGTTGACAAGCATGTAATTTCGAATCGATACTACATCTGCCTCTCTTTCTCGGTTATGGTAGCGTTCTCTTGGCTTACTTTGGAGCTTAAATTATGGCAATTACATTGACTGAAAATGCGGCAAAACAGATTCAGCGCCAGCTTGCAAAGCGCGGCAAAGGGATTGCCCTGCGCATCGGCATCAGACAAGTGGGCTGTACCGGCCTGGCGCACACCTTCGACAGGGTGTTTCATGCAAGCGAGTTCAACGCGGCGATCGCCTTGTCGGCGCTGCCGCGCGAAGGAACTCCTCGATGACCATCGCCTGGGATTCATTCACGCCGTGGGGCGCGCTGATCGGCGGCTCGCTGATCGGCCTCGCCTCCGCGCTCTTCATTCTCGGCAACGGCCGCATCGCCGGCATTGCCGGCATCGTCGGCGCACCGCTGCAGGCGCTGTTGCGCGGCGAGGGTCTGCGCGGGCATGGTGTACGTCTGGTGTTCGTGCTGGGCATGCTGCTGGCACCGTGGCTGTGGCACCTAGCCGCGCCGCTGCCGCAGGTGCGCTTCGATGTCGGCTGGGCCGGCGTGCTGGCCGCCGGCGTGCTGGTGGGCTTCGGCACGCGGCTGAGCAATGGCTGTACCAGCGGCCATGGCGTGTGCGGGCTGAGCCGCCTGTCGCTGCGCTCGTTCGCCAACGTGCTGTTGTTCATGGGCGCCGGCTTCGCCACCGTGTCCTTGCTGCGCCACTTGTTTTGATTCGACGGAGACACTCGATGGGCATCGTCTACGCATTGCTGGCCGGCACGCTGTTCGGCACCGGGCTGATCGCCAGCCAGATGACCGATCCGCTGAAGGTCAAGGGCTTCCTGGACCTGCTGGGCGCCTGGGACCCGAGCCTCGCGCTGGTGATGGCGGCCGCGATCGCGGTCGGCTTCGTCGCGTTCAGCGCCGCTCGCCGGCGCAAGCTTTCGTGGAGCGGCACGCCGATCGACCTGCCGGCATCGAGCCGGGTCGACAAACGCCTGCTGCTCGGCGGCGCGCTGTTCGGCATCGGCTGGGGCATCGCCGGCCTGTGCCCGGGGCCGGCGCTGGTAGCCGCCGCTTCTGGCTCGTTGCCAGCGATCGGTTTTGTCGGTGCCATGCTCGTGGGCATGGCGCTGCACGACTATAAACGGCTTGGGCGAAGTGCCGACAAGTAGGCGTGAAGTGTAACGCGGTAGTGTGAACCTATAAGAGGAGAATCATCCATGATCTTTCGCCAACTGTTTGAGCCCTTGTCAAGTACCTACACGTATTTGTTGGGCTGCGAGGAAACCGGGCGAGCGGTATTGATTGATCCAGTGATCGTCTCGATGGAGCGTGACCTGTCCGAAATTAGCCGACTTGGGCTGACGCTGGCCTACAGCGTGGATACCCATATCCATGCGGATCATATTACTGCCGCACGCGAACTGAAAAACAAGGTGGGCAGCAAGATCGCCGCGCCGGCTTTCGACCGCTTGTCCTGTACCGACCTTGGCATCGAAGAAGGCGTGCTGTTTCAAGTCGGTAGCATTCAGTTGCAGCCGCTCCATACGCCCGGACATACCGCCGGACATTTCGCTTACTTGTTCGGCGACAGGATATTCACCGGGGACGCGTTGCTGATCGAAGGCTGTGGTCGTTGCGACTTTCAAAACGGCAATGCCGATACTTTGTATAAAAGCGTCCATGGAAAACTTTTTTCTTTGCCGGACGATACGCTCGTTTATCCTGCCCATGACTACAAGGATAGACGCGTCTCCTCCATTGCCCAGGAGAAAAAGCACAACCCGCGACTGGGCCAGGAGCGCACGCTGGAGCAATTCCGGGAGATCATGGCAACCCTCGATTTGCCGTATCCGAAATTCATTGATTACGCGGTGCCGGGCAACCAGCAGTGCGGCATCTGTCCCGATCATTTGCCTGAAAACCTGGAGAAATATTGCGCTCAAATGACCGAAAGCCCGCAGGGTTAAATCACCTCAACCGTAAAGGATCGTCATGAGCCAGTTCAAACCCGTCGAAGACGGTATTTTCATCGGCCCCCAGCCAACCGAACGGGATCTGGACGATGCGAAGCAGCAGGGGATCAAAATGGTCGTCGATTTTCGGATGCCCACCGAAACGACGACATCAAACGAGACACTGACGCGAAGTCATAGCCTGGGCTAAGCACGTGGATCGGGGCTCGTTGTTCTTCTTGAGGCAGAGATCGCAGCAATTTATCCCCCCAGCAAATTTAGGACATAAAGCAAACGGCGGGCCGACTGACGGCTCGCGTTTTCCGACATGTCTGGGATTTTTAACTTGAAAAGGTGAAAAAGAAATGGCTAAAATTATTTGTGTCCTCTATGACGACCCAGTAACGGGTTACCCTAAGTCTTATGCGCGGGATGATCTGCCCAAACTGGAGCGTTACCCAGATGGCCAGACCCTACCCTCGCCAAAGGCCATTGACTTCCAGCCAGGCACCCTGCTTGGCAGCGTCTCCGGCGAACTGGGTCTGCGCAAGTACCTGGAGTCTACCGGCCATCAACTGGTCGTGACCTCCAGCAAGGACGGCGCCGACAGCGTCTTGGACCGCGAGTTGCACGATGCCGAGATCGTAATTTCGCAGCCCTTCTGGCCAGCGTATATGACGGCAGAACGCATCGCCAAGGCGCCCAAGCTCAAGATGATCGTGACCGCGGGCATTGGCTCGGACCATACCGACCTACAGGCCGCTATGGACCGCGGCATCACGGTCGCCGAAGTTACCTACTGCAACAGCAACAGCGTGGCAGAGCACGTTGTGATGATGACGCTTGGTTTGGTACGCAACTACATCCCGTCCTACAACTGGGTCATCAAGGGCGGCTGGAACATCGCCGACTGCGTCGCGCGCTCGTACGATCTCGAAGGCATGAATGTCGGCACCGTGGCTGCCGGTCGCATCGGCCTACGCGTGCTGCGCCTGCTGAAGCCCCACGACGTGAAGCTGCACTACATGGATCGCCACCGCTTGCCGGAGGCCGTCGAGATGGAGCTGAACCTCACCCACCACACCAGCCTCGACAGCCTGACAAAAGTATGCGACGTGGTCACGCTCAATTGCCCGCTTTACCCAGAGACGGAGCACATGATCAATGCGCAGTCGCTGACGAACTTCAAGCGCGGCGCCTACCTGATCAACACCGCACGCGGCAAGTTGTGCGACCGCGATGCCATTGCGGCGGCGCTGGAGAGCGGCCAGCTCGCCGGCTATGCAGGCGACGTGTGGTTCCCCCAGCCACCGCCGGCAGACCATCCGTGGCGCACCATGCCCCACCACGGCATGACACCCCACATCTCAGGCACCAGCCTGCCCGCCCAGGCACGCTATGCCGCTGGTACGCGCGAGATTCTGGAGTGCTACTTTGAGCAGCGCCCCATCCGCAACGAGTACCTTATCGTACAAGGCGGCAAGCTGGCCGGCGTCGGTGCACACTCCTACAGCGCCGGCAACGCCACTGGTGGCTCGGAGGAAGCGGAACGGTTCAAAAAATGATAGTACGTGAAGCGCGTGGATGGGGGCTCATTATTCTTCTGGGGGCAGAGCTCGCAGCAACTTACCCCCCCGTTAATTTAGGACACAAGGAACTTGGCCATGCAGACCACTAACCCGAACCACAATCATCCCCACCCACCTAGCGCGTCACCCCAGTCGGCCATTAGCGCCGACAAGCTGCCCGGGATCCGTCATATCATCGCCGTCGGCAGCGGCAAGGGCGGTGTCGGAAAATCCACGGTGAGCGTCAATCTGGCGCTCGCGCTGCAGCAGCTCGGGGCGCGCGTCGGGCTCGTAGATGCCGACATCCTTGGCCCCAGTATCCCCGGCATGCTCGGCATCCCAACCGGTGAGCCACCCGAGAGAGCCGCGGACGGCAAGATGATCCCGGTGGAGCGGCACGGCCTGAAGGTGGTGTCGATGGGCATGCTCACCGGAGACGACAAACCGGCCGTCTTGCGCGGGCCGATGGTGGGGAAATACCTGCAAATGTTCATCGGCGGCGTGCAATGGGGACCGCTGGACTATTTGATCCTGGACCTCCCGCCCGGTACCGGCGACACCCAACTGACGTTGGCGCAGAGTATGCCGCTGTCGGGCGTGGTGATCGTCACGACACCACAGGCTGTGAGCCTCAAGATCGCCCGCCGAGGTTTGCGCATGTTCGAGACGGTGCAGGTCAAGATTCTTGGAATCGTCGAGAACATGCGCACCTTCACCTGCCCTCACTGCGGCGAGAACACGGATATCTTCCGTCACGGCGGTGGCGAGCAGATGAGCTTGGAGCTCGGCGTCCCCTTCCTGGGTGCTTTACCTCTCGATCTCGATGTCGTTATCTGCGGTGATGAGGGTAGGCCGATCGTGGCTGCCCAGCCAACGTCGGTCAGCGCCAAGGTGTATGCCGCCATCGCTGCGGCGCTGGTGGAGCAGGTCCGTGGGGATGTCACCGTGCTGAAGCCCTTTGTGTGGCAGTGGGACAGCAACGAGGGAGCGCCAGCCTGGATGGAAGGCGCGGCCATCCCTGCGGGATCGCAGAAGACCCCGATCGGTTTGCTGCGTCGCGATCCGCGTACCTTATCCATCCTCTGGGAGGACGGTCATCGCGACGACTTCGACGTCCGCGACCTACGCTTGGCATGTCATTGCGCCCTCTGCGTCGAGGAGATGAGCGGACGCCCGCTGCTCGATCCAAAGACGATACGCTCTGATGTCAGCCCGCAAAAGATCGTGAGCATAGGCAACTACGCGATCCTATTCCATTGGAACGATGGCCATAACAGCGGGATATATTCGTTTAAATCCCTGCGTGACTTAGGCGCGCGCGCTGCGGCGGAGAGCGTTGAAAATGTCTGATTTCATGGTTGCGGAGATGCCAGTCAGCATTCGCGCGGAGACTTCGCTCGCCGACCCCGATACGTGCAAGTTCATCGTCAGCCGACCCTTGCATCCTGGCGGCCCCTTCTTCTTCGGCAACAAGGAACGGGCAGCCGGATCACCGCTAGCCGAGCGACTGTTTGCCCTCCCCGGCGTGGTCAACCTGCTCATTGCCGAGAACGTGCTGACCCTCTGCAAAGAGCCGACCACCTCCTGGTTAGGACTGAAAGCCGCCATCGGCACAGCCATCCGGACGGAACTGCTGAGTGGCGTGCCGGCGATCTTGGAGATGCATGTCCACAGCGGCACGCAAGGAAGGCCCGATGCAGAGCTTCATACGGTTGTGCAGGAACTCCTGGACAAGCAGGTCAATAAATCAATCGCTAACCACGGCGGCAAAATTTCGATTGTGGAGGTCCGGCAAGGGAAGCTTTTCATCACCATGAGCGGCGGCTGCCAGGGATGCGCGTCCTCTCAGGTGACACTGCGGCAGGGATTCGAAGTCATGCTGAAAAGGGTCGCCCCAGAAATCGAGGAAATTATGGATACGACGAACCACGCAGCGGGGAAGCAGCCGTACTACCCGCGCCATGAGTAGCCCTATGTCAAATCGACTATTCCAGGAAGCTCCCCCAACCGTCGCGACGCTAGCCGATCTCGCAAAGTTGGCAAACTACTCGCTCATGGACACGCTCAACTGCGATCCTGACGCGAAAGAAAACGGAGCCGACCACGCGCCGCGACAAGTCTTCACGGGCCACTATGTCACCGTCAATCCCACGCCAATCAAAGACCCCGAGTACGTCGCGCACGGTAAAAACTTTTTTCGCGAACTTGGCTTCGCCGACAGCATGGCGCAAATGGCCGACTTCGTCCGCATGTTCTCCGGCGACATCTCGCACATTCCGGAGCCGATGCGCAAGGTCGGTTGGGCCTGTGGGTATGCACTTTCCATCTTCGGCACCGAATACTACCAGCAGTGCCCGTTCCAAACCGGCAATGGATACGGCGACGGTCGCGCAGTTTCCGTGCTTGAGGCCGTGATCAACGGTCGCCGCTGGGAAATGCAGCTCAAAGGTGGCGGCCGAACGCCATACTGCCGTGGCGCGGACGGTCGCGCCGTCCTGCGCTCGAGTATCCGCGAGTTCCTGGCACAGGAGCATATGCATGCGCTCTTCGTTCCAACGTCACGGTCGCTGAGTTTGTACGTTTCGAAAACGGAGAAGGTCAAGCGACCATGGTATTCGGAGGGCTCGCGCGTTAAGGATCCCGACATGCTTATATCGGAGGCAGTCGCCATCTCGACGCGCGTCGCACCGTCGTTCATTCGGGTCGGCCAACTCGAGCTCTTCGGTCGCCGTGCCCGCAAGCAGGAACACCCGCAAGCGATGGAGGAACTCGAGAAGATTGTGTTGCATTTGATAGCTCGTGAGTACGCTGACGTCATCGACCAGAAACTAAGCACCGCTGAAAAAGTGCTGTTGCTCGCGCGCGAGTTCCGCAGCCGCCTTACCTCGCTGGTGGCGAACTGGATCCGCGTCGGCTACTGCCAGGGCAACTTCAACAGCGACAACTGCGCGGCCGGTGGCTTCACACTCGACTACGGTCCATTCGGATTCTGCGAGGTGTTCAACCCGCACTACCAGCCATGGACGGGTGGCGGACATCACTTCTCGTTCCTGAACCAACCAGTGGCAGCGGAACGTAACTTCCACATGTTTTGCACGGCGCTGCAGCCCTTGCTGACGTCGCAGCAGGACGATCTGCGACAGCTCGACGAGATTCGAAGTGGCTTTTCGACAGTGATGCAAGCGCAAATGGAGAAGATGTGGGCGGACAAACTTGGACTTGGCACTTTTCACGCGGCCTTGTTCAGTGAGCTTGCTTCGCTCATGGTGCAAACACCTGTCGATTACACCCTCTTCTTCCGCGAACTTTCGATGCTACCTGACGACATAGTCCCACTCAAAAAAAGCTTCTACCAGGACTCCGAAGGAATGGACAAGCGCTGGTCAGCGTGGCTCACACAATGGCAATCGCTCATAGGCTGCGCCAGCACGAACAACGCGAATGCGGCGAAGCCCCGCTCCCGTGAGGAGCTCTCTAGGCAAATGAAACTCGTCAACCCAAAATACAGTTTGCGAGAGTGGTTCCTGGTGCCTGCGTACAGCCAAGCGAGCGCGGGGAACTACGCTCTAATTCGAGAGCTGCAGGAAGTCATGACGCAGCCATACGCCGAGCAGGCTAAGGACGTGGAGGAGAAATACTATAGGCTGAAGCCGTCTGAGTTCTTTGAGGTCGGTGGATTGTCGTATGTGAGCTGCTCGTCGTGATTTTTCGAAAACTGATCGGCGAGGAACGGCACACCGTTGAGGGCGCGGCCTCTGCCGAAGAGGTGGTCGTCGCCTACCACGAACGGACCAAACACCACTTCCACCGCTACGCCGCCGCGCTTGGCACCATGGACTGGGCGACACAGCCCGATCCATTTCGGCGCTACGCGGGAGCGGATCTGGTTCGCCTCCCTCTGCCTAAAGCGGGCCACCCGCTACCCTATTGGCAGCTCTATGCGAGCGCGATCGTGCCGACTATGCCACTGTCGTTGGAGTCGGTCTCGCTGTTTTTTCGCTACGCACTATCGCTTACGGCATGGAAGCAATCTGGTGCTACCACGTGGCCGTTGCGCGTAAATCCGTCGAGCGGGAATCTTCATCCGACCGAGGGCTATGCCATATTGCCTGCGCTCGACCAGATCGGCCAGATCGGTGATATGGCCGCCGTGTATCACTATGCGCCAAGGGAGCACGCGCTTGAACGGCGAGCGGTGCTCAATGCTAAGCGGTGGAGCGAGCTGGCTGCGCAATTTCCTGAGGGCTCCTTCTTGGTCGGTCTGTCGTCGGTGCATTGGCGAGAATCTTGGAAGTACGGTGAGCGCGCCTTCCGTTACTGCCAGCACGATGTGGGACACGCGCTTGCCAGCCTGCGTATCGCGGCAGCGGCGCTCGGCTGGAGATTGGTGCTCCTCGACGGCGTCAGCGATGGCACCCTCTCCAACCTCCTTGGGCTAGACCGCGATGAGGATTTCGCGGCGGCGGAGCGCGAGGAAGCTGATCTACTCGTATTGATTTCACCGGATTCACCAACACCTCTGCCGACTGAATGTAAGCCGCTGACAGCGTATGGTGGTGAAGTGCTTTGGCAAGGCAGGGCCAACTCGCTGAGCCCAGCACACAGCGTCGAGTGGCCCGTGATCGACGCCGTTGCGCAGGCGACACGACGCTGCGAAAGCGCGCCTATCAAGGAGGACTTCTCCGGCTTTCCCTCGGAGGATGAGCTTTTCGGGACACCCATCCGTCAGGGCCTGCTCACCGCGGAGAGGGCCATTCTTGACCGCCGCAGCGCAGTAGCGATGGATGGCTCGACGGCGATCTCGCGAGCAGCATTCTTTCGCATGCTCGCCCGACTGATTCCAACACAAGAGCGGCGAGCTATGCCCTGGGACGCGATCCCCTGGCGACCGCGCATCCACCTCGGGCTTTTCGTTCACCGCGTCGACGGCTTGGCGCCTGGCATCTACGCGCTCGCCCGGGATCCGGACAAGGTCGATATCCTCAAGAGAGTGATGCATTCAGAATTTTGTTGGCAGCGCGTGCCCGACTGCCCGCCAGGACTTCCCTTGTACCTCCTCCAGGAGGGGGACTGTCGAGCGCTGGCGACCACCGTCTCCTGCGGTCAGGACATCGCCGGCGCTGGCGCCTTCAGCCTGGCCATGATCGCCGACTACATGGACAGCCTGGCGACGTACGGCAGCGGGTTCTACCGAAACCTGTTCTGGGAGGCCGGCATGGTGGGGCAAGTGCTCTACCTCGAGGCCGAAGAGACGGGCATCCGCGCCACCGGGATCGGCTGCTACTTCGACGATCCAGTCCATGCGGCCTTCGGGATCGAAACACGCGAGTGGCAAAGTTTCTACCACTTCACTGTGGGCGGCCCGGTTGAAGACAGTCGGCTCACGACCTTGCCTGCGTACAATTTCGAGGAAGAACAAGAGTTATTGGGGTCAGACACCAATTTCGCTGCGGTGCATCGCACCGCGCCCTTCGGGCGAGCCATAGGCTCGGCGAATTTGGGCTCTAACCCCAAAAACTCCTGAAGAGCCGAATTTCATAATGCATCCACGTCACGGGGAACAACACCGCACTGAACGTACCGGCTGGCTTCGCGCCGCGGTATTGGGTGCGAACGACGGTATCGTTTCCACCGCGAGCCTGGTGCTGGGTGTTGCGGCCACGCAGGCGACTCACAGCAACGTATTGGTCGCGGGGGTTGTCGGCCTGGTCGCGGGCGCCATGGCTATGGCCGCAGGCGAGTATGTGTCGGTCCACTCACAGGCAGACACCGAACAGGCCGACATCGAGCGTGAACGCAAGGAGATTAACAGTGACTATCCAGGCGAGAGCCAAGAACTGGCGGCGATCTACGTCGGTCGAGGCCTCGATCCTGCGCTTGCGAAGCAGGTCGCCGATCAACTCATAGTTATTGGGGTCAGACACCAATTTCGCTGCGGTGCATCGCACCGCGCCCTTCGGACGAGCCGTAGGCTCGGCGAATTTGGGCTCTGACCCCAAAAACTCATGCCCGCGACGAACTCGGGATTTCCGAAACGCTTAACTTGGGAGAATGACTATGAACCTGAACGTCACTCAAAAGCTGATCCAGTCGCATCTGATGCACGGCGACATGACGCCCGGCGAGGAGATCGGGCTCCGCATCGACCAGACGCTGACCCAGGACGCCACCGGCACGCTGGTGATGCTGGAGCTGGAGGCGATGGGCCTGGACCGGGTGAAGACCGAGGTGAGCGTCCAGTACGTCGACCACAACCTCATCCAAGAGGACTTCAAGAACCCCGACGACCACCTTTTTCTGCGCAGCGCCTGCCAACGCTTCGGGGTTTGGTACTCGCGGCCTGGCAACGGAGTCAGCCATCCCTGCCACCAGGAGAACTTCGGCAAACCGGGCAAGACGCTGCTCGGCTCTGACAGTCACACGCCGGCGCGCGACTGCACCAGGCCGGTTGCAACGGCTGTATCGGCATGGGCCAGGCACCGGCCACCAATGAACTCTCTCTGCGCACGGTGCCGCGCAATTTCCCCGACCGCTCCGGCACGCGCGAGGACAAGGTGTGTCTGGTCAGCCCGGAGACGGCCACGGCGTCGGCGCTCACCGGCGTGATTACCGACCCGCGCACGCTCGGCATCCCCTACCCGCGCATCGCCGATCCCGACGACCCGATCATCAACCGGGCGATGTTCATGCCGCCGTTGCCGCTTGATGAGGCGCTGCACGTGGACCTCGTGAAGGGCCCGAACATCGCTTCGCTGCCGAACTTCGAGCCGCTGCCGAATGAGATCGAAGTGTCGGTTCTGCTCAAGGTGACGGACAATATTTCCACCGATGAGATCATGCCGCCAGGCTTTCGGGTGCTGCCGTTCCGCAGCAACATTCCCAGGATCGCCGAGTTCTCCTTCGACAGACTCGATCCCACCTACGCCGCGCGAGCCAAACATGTCAAGGACCACGTGGTGGTGGGTGGGAGCAATTACGGGCAAGACTCGAGCCGCGAGCACGCCGCAGCCAGACCTGAAGTGAACGCACAAGGCTCAAATTTCCGGGCGGCAGTCAACGGCGGCGGGAACTTCAACATCGAGGTGCCCTAAACGGATTCCGAATGGAAGAGGCTACGACTGGATGCTTCAACGAAAAAAACGTTACCATCACTCACGACGCATTCTTTTTTCCGAAAGGTTGATGATTCCGGAAGAACCATCAAAGATACGCCGCCTTCTCAATTCACCTCATACACAATTTTCAAGAATAGCTCATGGCAAGGATCGTCAAAAGAACCCGGACAGGCCCGTATCCGGTGACAGTGGGAGAAGAAACTAAGTACATATGCGGCTGTGGCTTGTCGAAGAACCAGCCGTTGTGTGACGGCACTCACAAAACCACCGCAAAGACCGAAGAGCCCGATAAGTTTTACTGGTACGACGCGGAAGGAAACCGTCACCAAGTGAAAGAAAATTATCCCGACCTGCGCACACCGGCGGAGTAGCCGAGCCCGCACCTTCCGGCGGCAGCGCAATGATTTGGCTGGGATGCAACATCTAACCCCTGTTGATGCGCAACCAGTTGGGTCCTAGATTTTCGTAAAAGGAGCGTTGAAATACCTATGCCTAGAACAGTGAATTGCATAAAGCTCGGGCGTGAAGCCGAGGGGCTCGATTTTCCGTCGTATCCGGGGGAACTCGGCAAGCGAATTTTTGAAAACGTGTCCAAGGAAGCGTGGAAAGCGTGGCTCGAGCATCAGAAGATGCTGATGAATGAAAACCGGCTGAATCTCGCCGACGCTGTGGCGCGTAAATATCTTGCCCAACAAATGGAAGCACATTTTTTTGGCGCCGGTGCCGAGGTGGCTGCAGGGTATGTAAAACCCGGCACAGTGAAAAGCAAATGAATAATGTCTCTGGAGAATCGCTATATGGGCTTCCTGCACGCTGCATCGGGCCCGCTGGTGCGCAGCTCGTACCATGCCGACGAACAGGCGCATGCGGCAGGGGTGTTTTGATGGGTGTTTTCTGATGGCGACCCATCAATACAAAAAGGCTTCAAAACCGAAGTCCTGAAGCCTTTCAAGCATCTTCAGCGCGAAGCTGAAGAAAGTATTAGCAGAGCTTAGTAGCCGCCGCGTCCGCCGCCACCGCCACCGGAACGGTCGCCGCCACCGCCGTAGCCGCCGCCTGAACGACCACCACCACCACCACCACCACCACCGCCGTAGCCGCCACCACCGCCACCGCCGAAGCCGCCGGTACGTGGAGGACGAGCTTCCATCGGACGGGCTTCGTTCACGGTGATGGCACGGCCGCCGAGTGACTGGCCATTCATGCCGGCGATTGCAGCTTGCGCTTCGGCATCGCTGCCCATTTCCACAAAGCCGAAGCCTTTGGAGCGGCCGGTGTCACGTTCCATCATGACCTTGGCGCTGGTGATGGAACCAAATGCGCCGAAAGACTGTTGCAAGTCTTCGTCGCGAACGGTGTACGGCAGGTTGCCGACGTAAAGTTTGTTGCCCATTAGGGACTCCTCAAAAACACATAAAACAAAAAGCGATGGGGTCCCGAAAGCACAACAAATCCAAAAAGCACCGCCGTAGCGCGCGAAACTGACCAATCACCAACTTGTGCAGTAAAAAATGCACCCGTCGATTATCGCCTCGAACCGCAGGATCAGGGCTTAAAAGGCCAGCAATATCTGCAATTGGCAGGCCAAGTGCAGATATTCCGGACTTTATGTCGACAAATACTGACACGAGCCGGAGTTTTTGGGGTCAGAGCCCAAATTCGCTGAGCCTACGGCTCGCCCGGAGGGCGCGGTGCGATGCACCGCAGCGAAATTGGTGTCTGACCCCAATAACTCTACGTAGCGGGGCGGGCCATGCGTTGGCCATGTTTGGTGACTACCTCAACATAAAACGATTCAGCGCCCTCTTTAGCCAGCGCATCCACTGCGGCAATCAGCGCAGCAAAATGAACCGGGACGGCAGTTGCGTCAGTGCTGCCGAGCTTGCAATCGAAGTCCCAAAAATCAACGCCTGCAGGCAAGGCTCTGGCGCGTTCGCGTTTGGCATATTTTCGGATGTCGTGCTTGGCTGCGTCTAGCAGGCGATCCCGATTTTTGCCCTCGAGGTTGAGGTTATAGGTTTTTTTCACTCGCCTTACTCGCTCTACTCGCCCTTGGCCTGTTTCACAAGAATCAGATCAAGCTCTTTGCACGACGGCGCGCACACGGCTTGCGATTTGCCGAGCACCTTGCGGGTACCCATCAACGAGCGGGCGCGGTGCTTGCCGCACATAAAGCACGACATCGTGGCGGCACCAAACGAGGTGGTGGCCGCAAACGGGGAACCCGATACCTTGGATTTGTAGCGCAGGCCGTCAGCGAGTACAGCGGTTTTAGCATCAGCTCTTGCCATGTTCTGAATCTTCCTTGGAGGGGTGGGTGTGAGGTGGGGCAAGCTCTGAACGCTATATTTTTTATAGCTGACTGTGCTTGCCTGCTATGGCTTGGCCTATATTTTACGCCTAAAAGCTGAGCGGTGGTTTGTAGGGGTGTTGCAGGCTGCCGTGGGGCTAAGCAGGCAAACGATGGTTAAAGTCCTGAGCGAAGGGGTGGCAAATCAAGCACTTTTTCAAACTTGGCTGAAACGCGGACAAAATACAGACTTGCACATGCGCAACTGTCTTGCGCGGCACATCAAACCCACACGACGAAAGAACACCCCATGGCACGTCTCATTAAATGCATCAAGCTCGGTGTCGAAGCCGAAGGCCTGGACTTGCCGCCCTACCCCGGTCCGCTGGGCAAGCGCCTGTGGGAAGAGGTCAGCAAGCAGGCCTGGGCCGACTGGATGAAGCACCAAACCATGCTGGTCAATGAAAACCGCTTGAACCTAGCCGATGCGCGCGCACGCCAGTACCTGGCCCGGCAAATGGAAAATCATTTCTTCGGCACTGGTGCAGATGCCGTGCAGGGCTACACCCCGCCAACCGCCTAAGGGCTCGTTCAGGCTGACGCATGGCGGAGCGCATCGAATGGCTGAAAGGCACGGCCAGCGGCGCGCCTTTCAGCCCGCGCTTTGGCGACCGTTACCGGGGTGAACTGGGCGGCATCAGCCAAGCGCGTGATGTTTTTTTGGCAGGTTGCGGTTTGCCCGCCGCCTGGAGCGGCCAGCCAAGCTGGAAGATTCTTGAAACCGGCTTTGGCCTGGGGCTGAATTTTCTCGTCACCTGGGCCGCATGGAAGGCCGACCCGATGCGGCCACGCCTGCTGCATTTTGTATCTATCGAGGCCTACCCGGCGTCGGCTTCCGACGTGCTGCGCAGCGCCACCGCACACCCTGAGCTTTTGCCGCTAGCGACCGAACTGCACACGCAGCTATGGGGCTTGCTGCCGGGCTTTCACCGGCTGGTGTTTGAGGGCGGCCATGTGCTGCTGACGCTGTGCATAGGCGATGCCAAAGCCATGCTGCGCGAGCAGCCCTTTGAGGCGGATTCGGTTTACCTTGATGGCTTCAGCCCGCAAAAAAATCCGGCTATCTGGGATCTTCACACCCTCAAAGCCGTAGCCCGCTGCTGCAAGCGCGGCACCCGCATTGCCACCTGGACGGTGGCCAGCCCGGTACGCGATGCTTTGGCGCAATGCGGCTTTATGCTTGAGAAAACACCCGGCATAGCGCCCAAACGCGATAACTTGCAGGGCGAATACAACCCGCCGTGGACACCGAAAAAACCAGCACGAACCACGGCATACGCACCCAGGCCACCGACCAGCTGCATCGTCATAGGCGCAGGCCTTGCGGGCAGCGCCGTTGCGGCCAGCCTGGCGCGGCGCGGCTGGCGCGTGACGGTGCTGGACGCAGCCGATGCGCCTGCCAGCGGTGCGTCTAGCTTGCCTGCGGGCCTTTTGATGCCGCATGTGTCGCCGGATGACAGCTTGCTGTCAAAGCTGTCGCGCAGCGGCGTGCGACTAACGATGCAACAAGCCCAAACCCTTCTTGAACGTAATACCGATTGGGCGCATACCGGGGTGTTGCAGCGTGACGTGAACGACCTCGGCCCCAGGCTGCCAGCAACATGGGCGCAAGACTGGCTTGACGCCGCCGCCGACTGGAGCGAGGTTGCCAGCAACGACAAACTGGCGCAATGCGGCGTGGACGCATCCAGCAAAGGCTTGTGGCACGCGCGTGCAGGCTGGATCAAACCGGCGCGCCTGGTTGCGGCCTGGTTGCAAGCCAAAGGCGACGCAGCAACGATTGAATGGCGCGGCAATGCAAAAGTGGCGTGCCTTCAGCCTGGCGATAACAGCAACAGCGGTTGGCAAGCCGTCAGCGAATCGGGTGACGTGCTGGCACAGGCTGATCTGGTGGTGCTGGCAGCGGCCTACGACAGCCGGGCGCTGGCGGCGAGCGTGCATACCGCCGCACTGGAGCTACAGCCGATTCGCGGGCAGGTCTCGTGGGGACTGCATGAGGCAGGCGCGGTGAGCAACTCAGCCCTACCGCCCTTCCCTGTCAACGGCCATGGCAGCCTAATTCCGGCAGTGCCCATGCAAGGCGGCGCAGCGTGGGTGGCGGGTGCAAGCTTTGAGCGTGATGGCAGCATGCCGCACATCAACCCGCAAGACCACCTTGATAATCTGGCGCGCCTGCAGACGCTGCTGCCCGAAGCCGCCGCATCATTAACGACCACGTTTACCAGTCAATTCAACCAGGGCCAGGTACGCGGCTGGGCCGGCATTCGCTGTGCCACGCCCGCGCGGCTGCCGCTGGTAGCGCGCATAGCGCAGAGCAGCACGGGTGCAGAGGTCTGGGTCTGCACCGGTATGGGCTCACGCGGGCTGACGTTTGCGGCGCTGTGTGCCGAATTGCTGGCAGCCCGCCTGCACGGTGAGCCACTGCCCATCGAGCAACGCCTGGCACTAGCGATGGGACTTGCTGCCCAGCAGCCACCCAGCGCAAAGTAAGCTGGGAACCCTGCTACTCGAAACCACTTAAAATTGAGGGTTTCCACGCACTCGCTTCAACTCAACATGACCCACATCGTCTCCGAATCCTGCATCCGCTGTAAATACACTGACTGTGTGGATGTGTGCCCTGTGGACTGCTTCCGCGAAGGCCCGAACATGCTGGTGATTGACCCGGACGAGTGCATCGACTGCGCGGTCTGCATCCCCGAGTGCCCGGTCAACGCCATCTACGCAGAAGAAGACGTGCCGGCTGACCAGTTGCACTTCATCAAGCTCAATGCTGAACTAAGCCTCGCGGCAGGATGGAAAAGCATCACCAAGCGCAAAGAGCCTTTGCCCGATGCTGACGACTGGAAAGACAAAACTGAAAAGTTGTCTGAGTTGGTTCGATAAGACGAGGCATGCGCCGCAGTGACTAACTCGGCTGCCATGATCGAAACTGATGCGCTTGTCATCGGCGCGGGGCCAGTTGGCCTTTTTCAAGTTTTTCAGCTCGGGCTTCTGGGTATCAACGCCCACATCATCGACTCGCTACCCTACGCGGGTGGCCAGTGCATTGAGCTCTACCCCGACAAACCGATTTACGACATCCCCGGCACGCCGCTCTGCACCGGGCGTGAGCTGACAGCCAGCCTGCTGGCGCAAGTTGCACCGTTCAAGCCGCACTTGCATCTGGGCCAGGAAGTCAGCCTGATCGAGAAGCAGCCAGATGGCCGCTTCAAAGTCGCGACAACCAAAGGCAGCACTTTCATCACAAAAACGATTTTTATCGCAGCCGGTGTCGGTGCCTTTCAGCCCAAGCGCCTCAAGCTGGATGGTGTGGAAAAGTTTGAAGGCACGCAACTTTTTTACCATGCCGAAGATACTGCGGGCTTGGCCGACAAGGATGTACTGATCGTCGGCGGAGACGATGCAGCACTCGACTGCGCCATGCACCTGGCAACGGCAGATACCCATAAGCCGAAAAGCGTGACGCTGCTGCACAGGCGCGATGTGCGTCAAACAAGCAGCGACAGGGTAGCGCTCATCAAGGCGCTGATTGAGGCGGGCTCGCTGCGCTTCAAGGTCGGCCAGGTGACCGGCTACGATGAACATGGCGGCAAACTCACTGTGGCGCACGTCACCAACATCAACGGTGATACCGAGCCACACTCGGTTGATGCCATGCTGGTGCTGCTGGGCCTGTCACCCAAACTCGGGCCAGTCGCGCACTGGGGCCTGGACATGGCACGCAGGCAAGTGGCGGTAGACACTGAAAAGTTTTCAACCAGCGTACCCGGCATTTTTGCGGTCGGTGACATCAACACCTACCCCGGCAAAAAGAAGCTGATACTGTGCGGCTTTCACGAAGCCGCACTGGCAGCATTCGGCGCAGCCGAGATCGTCTTCCCCGGCGTGACAACCCAGCTGCAATACACCACCACCAGCTCGCGCCTGCACAAGCTACTGGGTGTGGATGCTGATGCAGACCCGGCCTCGTCATTGCGCCAGTCGCTATATTTTTAATAGCTGGTCAGGACCGTATTTATTGGCTTGCAGCCATTTCATGTATTAACAATTGGTTCAAACCGGGTCAACGCAAGCGAAATAAAGGCTTGTTAAGCGGGTTCAGGCGCATCACCTGCGGCGCAAAGCCATGATTCAGCGGCCCGCCGCCCGTACCCGTCCGCACGTCGGCACCCGCCTGTAGCGCACTCCGCACAAACGCCCTAGCCGCCTCCACTGCTTCAACTAGCGTTGCCCATCGCCAGGTGCGCCGCAATCGCCGACGACAGCGTGCAACCCGTGCCATGCGTGTTGGCGGTAGCAATGCGCGGTGCGCGCATCCAGTACGGCTGGCCGCCGCGCAGTGTTGGGGATGAAAATACAACGTTTTATGCCACGCAGGCGCTGACGGGAATTGCCCTCGAGAGAAATTTTTTACAGCCTCAACGTTCAAATTGAGGGGCAGCCCGCTTCTGGGCTGTCCGGCTCGAATGCAGGGTTGGCTGAATGTATGATTGCAAGACCTGCCCCCGCGCTTTCGTTTCTGTCGGTCCCGATAGCAACCCACTCATGCGCCAGCCACTTCATAATTTGACCATACCACGGTAAAGCCAGTCAATCTCCGATGGCGAATCCGGGTTGCGTTGACGAGCCAATTCGTTGCGTAGTATTCGAGCTCCACCACCGGCATGGCAAATATGGCCAAAGAAGCGCGACGTCAGCACGACACGGGCCGTACGGTTCATTCGCTGGGCTTGATAAGCGACAAACGCATCTTCAATACGTCTGTCAGGGCGTTCGATCTCGTCTGCCAATACCACCGAATCTTCCATTGCCATGATGGCGCCCTGAGCCAGGAACTGTAGTGTCGGATGGGCGGCGTCACCCAGCAGCGCAACTCGGCCTTGAGTCCAGTTAGCAACGGGATCCCGGTCATGCAGGACCCAATTCCGATCCAGTGAGAAATAACCCAGCATCTCGCGCACGCGTGGATCGCACTGAGAAAACATGGAAAATAATTCATCCTTACCGCCGAATTCAGCATCGCCTCGTGAAAAACCGGGGCTTTCAAAGGTGGCTACATTGTTCATCACGGTACCGCCGCGGAGACGGTACTGCACCAAATGAACACCAGGACCCACGTGGATAACCATCGAGTCGTGATAGGTGCGATCCTTAACCTCTTGAAAGGGAACGAGTCCACGATAGACGACAAGGCCGGAGACGCGAGGCGCTCCATCGTTGACGATTTGAGCGCGAACCGGAGAACGCAGACCTTCGGCCCCAATAAGTGCGTCTCCAATAAACTCAGAATTATCCGCGCACCTCACAACCACCTTATCCGCCACCTGCTCAAAAGACATGACCTCCTTCGGATCCTCAACAAGGGTGATACCCGGCTGCTGACGACAGGCCTCATAGAGTACTCCGTGCAAATCTCGCCGATGGATAACAAAATAACGATATTTGTAGAGCTCAAGGAAAGCTTCTCCCAGATTGATACGGGTAATTTCACGGCCATCTAACGCGTCGGCCATGACTAATGCATCTGGATAAAAGCAGTGCGGTTGTAATGCTTGAAGCACGCCCAGATGCTCAAGAATGGCTGAACCGTTCGGGCCGATCTGGATGCCGTATCCAATCTCTCCGATGCCGGGGGTGCGCTCCAATACAGTGACGCGGTGGCCTTTCTGGGCCAGAGCAAGCGCAGCACTCAGACCGCCGATGCCGGCACCCGCGACGATAAAGTTGATAGAAATTTTAGACATGGTATTTTTTGAATTCAGGAGGAGCAAGAAATCACCGCGACGC
>JBCKNC010000025.1:0-26649 GCA_038902915.1 Polaromonas sp. | reverse complement strand
TTTGACACGGGTGTCAAATAGATTATCATTCTGTGTGTTACCCTATTTTGAAGCTGGAGACTATTGTGACAAATATCACACGTTGGCAACTTTCATTGGTCAGTGGAATTTGTGGATTGCTGCTTTGCAGCACCAGTCAAGCGCAAAGGGCACTTCCTTCGGCCGATGAAATTGTCCGGAAATTGACGCCATCGGCAGGTTCAACCGCTGATAAACCCGTGGCCAAGCGGCGCACGCGGGGCTTGGTGATCAACGATGATGCCGCTGAAGCGTCAGCAGAAAGCGCGCCACAGGCCGAGTTGACGGCGAACCCGACCAACAATTCGCAGCCCCAGCAGCCCCGGGTTCAGGCTGCTGTAGCCAAGTCAGCGCCCGCCGAACCCCAGGGCGGCAAGATCAGCGAGTCCCGCATCACCTTTGAATTTGGATCAGACCGCCTGACACCCTATGCCAAGCGCGTGTTGAATGTGTTTGGTGTGGCCGTCCAGAGCCCTCAACTCCAAAATGTGAGCTTTGTGATTGAAGGGCATACGGACGGTACCGGTTCAGACCAATACAACCTGGATTTGTCGCGCAAGCGCGCTGAATCGGTCATCCGCTATCTGGTGGATGTTGTTGCGGTTGATCCGACGCGACTGGCTGCACGAGGCAAAGGGCGCCGGGAGCTTGTCAATCCAGATGACCCGGCTGCGGCAGAAAACCGTCGGGTGGTGTGGATATCGCAACGGTAGGCCATTCGCTCTTTCAGCGGTGTGTTCAACAAATGACTGAGGTGTCGAAATGAAGAAATATGCAGCTTTTGTGTTTCCTCTGGTGATTTGCCTGACTGGGTATGCCCAAGGTTCAAAATCCAATGTCAATGTCGACGCCGCCGTGCAGATCGGTGGTGCCGCGAGTGGCGCATCCAACAAACAGAAGTTTGACCTGGGCAATGCGACCAACGGTGGCCAATCGAATGTCAAGGCCGGTGCGGTGGTGCAAGTCGGCGGCGCGGCCATGGGCGCCGCCAACAACCAGACGCTGGCGGTGGGCAATGCCGCGAACGGCGGTAAAACCAATGTGAATGTGGGCAATGTCATCCAGGTGGGCGGGGCGGGCGTTGGTGCGAAAAATACACAGACCCTCAATGTGGGCAACGCCACCGGTGCCGGCAGTTCAGCCAATGTCCGGGCGGGCAACGTCATTCAAATGGGTGGTGCCGGTGTCGGTGCCAGCAATAAGCAGACGATGGACCTGGGCAATGCATCTGGTGGCGGTAAGTCCAACGTCAAGATCGGCACGGCAGTTCAGGTCGGTGGTGCGGGCATTGGCTCCAAGAATGTACAGACTGTCAAGGTCGGCAATGCCGAGAGCGGTGGCAAGTCCAACGTCTCGATGGATGGCATCGTGCAGGTGGGCGGGGCAGCGCTGGGCGGCTCCAACAAACAGAACATTGAAATTGGCAATGCGGCCAATGGTCAGACGACCAATGTGAAGACCGGGACGATTGTGCAAGTCGGGGGCTCTGCCCTGGGTTTCGCAAACAACCAGTCAATTCGGCTTGGTAATGCAAAGTAAGTGCCAAGTGGCTTTCAGATTTTCATCCTTTACCTGTGAAAAGGAGGCTACTTATCGCAACATACTCAATCTCTCTCCCGCGTTTCGTTTTTAGTTTTCGGTTCTTTTTAATTAACTACTTAGAGGTCAATATGAAATCACTCACAATCAAAGCATCCATCGCAATTCTCGGTTTGGGCCTGGCTTTCGCAGCCTCTGCACAGGGATCGAAGTCCAACGTCAACGTGGATGCAGCCGTTCAAATTGGCGGTGCTGCCTTGGGCAGCACCAACAAGCAGAATTTCGAGATTGGCAATGCGTCCAAAGGCGGTCAGTCCAATGTCAATGCTAAGGCTGTCGTTCAAATTGGCGGTGCTGCCTTGGGCAGCAAGAACACCCAGACCCTGAAAGTCGGTAACGCCGATGGCAGCGGCAGCAAGAGCAATGTCAAGGCTGACGCTATCGTTCAAATTGGCGGTGCTGCCTTGGGCAGCACCAGCAAGCAAACTCTGGAAGTCGGCAACGCAGCCAAAGGCGGTACGTCCAATGTCAAGGCTAAGGCTATCGTTCAAATTGGCGGTGCTGCCTTGGGCAGCAAGAACGACCAAACCATGAAGGTTGGCAACGCAAACTAATTGCTTTCACAAGGTGCTCGCCTGACAATGACGACTGTCGTGGAAACAATGTGTTTCTGACGGCAAACGTCTTTGTCTGGCGGGGGGTTGGGTACCTGAATCCGCTTATTCTTTCAACATCGAGGTCATCATGAAAGCAACACTGCTTATCGTCGGATTTGCCGCCTTGACGGCACTCACATCAACTGCGTTTGGCAGGGCGACAAGTGATCTCAGCGGGTTGGATGAGGATACCCGTGCGCTTATAGCCAAGGAGCGAACGCGGCAGATGATGTTCAAAAACAAAGGTGACAGCATGCAGAAGCAGTATTCTGACGAAGGCTCGTCATCTTCGGGTGGAAACAAGAACTCGAGTTCTTTAAGTGGCCCCTCTGGCCTTGACAGTAAGAAGAACTCGAGTTCGTCAAGTGGGCCCTCTGGCCTTGACAGTAAGCGGGCAATCGTCAAGTCGGGTGGCGTGACGGGTGGCTGCAATATAGACATCGGTAACTCCGACGGTGGTATGGGCTCAAAGCCAAGACCTGTGATCATCACTGGCCCAATCGTTCAGCTCTGCAAGTGATCGCAACTGACGTTGGCTTTTAGACCTTTACCTTAATCTTTGCATTATGAACAAGCCACTCATCTTCTTTAAAAAAACCACCGTCATTGCAGCGTGTGCTGTGCTGGCTGCAGGCTGCGGCGTAATGCCTGACAGCGCCGAGCTGCGAAAGCAAGCGCAAAAGGTGACGCTGGCCGCGTCCAAAGCACCGGCGGAAGCCCCGTTTCGTACTGTGACTAATTTTACGTCTGCGGTGCGCTGCATGGACTCCATGTTCATCACTTTTGGTATTCGAGACGTCAGCATTCTGATGGAAGACTTGGACGACGCCACCAAGAAGGTCAGCGTCGGCACCAAAGACATGATGCTGACCACCACGTCGGACATGACACGCCGTAGCCGGGCCATCCGCTTCATTGCGTTTGGCAGCGACTCCAAGAACGCCATGGGCTTCATGGAGCGGGCCGAACAAAAAGGGGCCTATTCCAGCATGCCTCAGTTTGGCCTCCGTGGGTCCATTTCGCAAATGGATGACAACGTGGCCAAGGCCTCCAAAGACGTCGGCATCGGCATTGGTGATTTTATGTTCGGCAAAAGTGCTTCGGCCACGTCCAAGATTGTGGCCATTGATATGACCATCATGAACTTGGCCGATTTTTCAATCGTGCCTGGCGTTTCTTCCCGCAATAGTGTCGCCATTTTTTCTGAAGGCCATGGGACGGATGCCGAAGCCCGGTACAAAAAGTTTGGCATCAACTACGCGACCTCGTTGTCTAAGTCTGAAGGCACCGCAGTTGCCGTTAGAAACTTGCTTGAGTTGGCCGCCGTTGAGTTGTTGGGCAAGCTGACCAAGGTGCCTTACTGGAAATGCCTGGGCTTGAACGAAGCCGATGCCGATGGCGAAGTGAAGGCCGAAGTTGAAGACTGGTTTGAAAGCATGGCTTCCAACCCTGTTGAACTGATCGCCTGGTGGCAATACCAGATGTACACCCGTGGCACCTACACGGGCCAAGTGAATGGTGCGCCCAGCCCTGCTTTTGCACAATCTTTGAGGGACTACAAAGCGGCCATGGGCTTGAAGGCCGATACCGATTTGAATGCCGAATTCATGCTGACCTATTTGCAGGCGGACCACACGGCAGCCATGGCCCGCTACGAAGCAATGAAACCCAAACTTACCGTTGCGACTGGTCCGATTCTGGCGAGTGTTCGGCTCAAAGGCGGTGATCGTAAGCTGAAGTCCGGTGAAAAGCTCGAATTTGAAGTGGTCTCCAACAACGACGCCTACGCCAGCTGCTTCCTGCTGGACGACAACAAGAAAGTCTTGCGCATTCACCCTAACCGCTACAGCAGAAACACGTTTGTGGGCGCTGGAAAATCCTTGGCCATCCCGGATTCGCCGAAGTTCTCATTGGTGGCAACTGCCAAGGGCGTTGACGAAATCGTCGAGTGCTATGTGGCCAGCAAAGATGTGCTGAACACCTTGCCCCCGGATTACAGCAAAACGGACCTGATTCCGCTGACGGGCATAAACACCCTGGAGCAGTTGAAGAGTCAGTTCGAAAGATCGAGCCCCATACCCGTCACCACCGCCAGGTACGTGATATCTGGTGATCGCAGGAATTAATCATGAGCGCGTTACGACACTCCATCGTGGTCTTGGTGTCCGCCCTGACCGTGCAACTCTCGCAGGCAGGCGTCAGCGATAACAGCGATACACCCGCCGCAAAAGGTGGCGCATTGGTTACGGTTGAACAGACGCCAAACGTCAAGGCACCTTCCGTCAAAAATATCGACACGGCGGCTGAAAAGCAGTTGCCTGCGGGTAGGCCTGCGGGAACTGTTCGTGCCTCGGGCACACCGACCGTCACAGTCGCTGTTGGTGGCATGGTTCGCTCGGAAAGCGCATCAGATGGCAGGCGCATGAAGTGCTGGCAATTTGGCCGCTTGCTGGTGGACAAAAAAGTGAAGGTTTTGCCGGTTGAAGCCCCCGCTACCCGCAGCAGGGTGGTTGATGCGGATACTGGCGCTGAAGTAGTGACCTTTGACCTGAAGAATGCCATGTGCATTGTTGAGTGATGCGCCTTGCCATTGATCGCAGGCCAGCATTTCGGACTCTTTTCACCGCCGTTCTGTTGGGATTGGGGGGCACTGTGGTTTTGGCCGCAGACGTGATCACCAAGTCTGATCGCCTGCCCTCGTTTCGTGAGGTGGCGATCAACGTGCCAGGCGACGTCAAACTTACTGCCGGTGCCCAAACCGACTACACCATCACCGCCGAGCCGCTGGTCGTCAGTGCGATCAGCTTTAAGGTGTCGGGGCAAAAGTTAACAGTCTCCACCATAAAGAATTTTGAGAGTAAAAAGCCCATCACCATCACCATTCGTTTGCCCAGTTTGGCCAAGTTGGACACCAATGGCAGCGTCAATTTGACTTCATCGGTACCCACAGCAGAAGACAGTTTTGAGCTGCGCATGGACGGTGCTTCTGACGTCAACCTGGACGCCGTTCAAACCAAATTCAGCAAGATCACGCTCAGTGGCTCGGGCACCGTGGCCATGTCCGGCCGGTCCGACAAGCTGATCCTGGTGCTTTCGGGCAGTGCAGACGGCAAGCTGAAAAATTTGAAAACGCAGGAGGCTGATGTCGCCATCACCGGCAGTGGCGACGTCACCGTTGCCGTTGCCCGGCAACTCAAGGCGGCCATTACCGGTGCGGGCGAGATCAACTATGTTGGCAGTCCTAAGGTCGAGTCGAAGATCAGCGGTGCTGGCGATGTTCGGCAATTGAAATAGGTGGAATGGAATCGCGTTGCTGCCTTAGCGCAATCGCTATACTTGAAACCAGCGCCGATTTGCCACAGCTTGCGGGCGCTTGATAAATTCCGCTAAAGACCCGCCCGCTCTCCTCGTGTGAACCCGGCTCCGTTTTTGGCGTTGCCGGGTTTTTTAGGTTCTGTCGCATTAATTTCGAAAAGGCGAGTTTAGACCGGCGGACGTGTCGCCGTCCTTATGCAGGACAGACTTTTCCTGCCAGCGCGTAAAACTGGTCGGCAAATGACAGGCCTTCGCAACCCGGCATTGCCATCTGGCTTTTGCGAATCATGTGCATCAATTCGATGCCGACCAACACGCAGGTAGCAGCACGAAATGACTTGAATCCGAGCATGGGTCGGGTGTTGCGCGTATTCCGTTGATCGTGACCGGGCATGGTGTTGCGCGGTTTAAATGGTAGCGGGTGGAACTAGTTAAATTAATGGACAGTGGAGTCCTCTAAAGACTGGTAGCGCCTCGGCGTGACGTTGCATGACAACAAAGACGCCTACACCAGCCAGCAGGGTGACGATAGTCAGAATTATTCCCGCGACCAGAGCAATTCGCGGTGGATGAATTTTTTGATTAGGCACACTTTCCAGTTTAATCCGTTTGTCGTGGGTTCGACCCCCGCAGACCCCACCAGATAAAGCCTTTCAAGGCAGCAAAAAAGCCAGCTATCAATTAGATAGCGGGCTTTTTCTTTTTTAGCTCATGAATTTTTTCACTCCAGCTTGACACCCGCGTCCTTGACCAGTTTGACCCAGAATTTGGCGTCCTCGTTCAAAAACGCCGCGAACTGCTCCGGCGACTGCGACAGCGTCACGTCGGTGCCTTCGCGCGCCAGTGCTGCCTTCACCGACGGCTGTTGCATCGCCATGGTGGCGGCATCAAATATCTTTTTGATGATGGCTGGTGGCGTACCAGCCGGAACAAAAAGACCGTACCAGAATTCAATGCTGTAGTCAGGCAAACCCGACTCCGCCATCCCCGGCATGCCGGGGACCAGCGCAGTGCGCTCGCGCGTGCTCACCGCCAGCGCCCGCAGGCGCCCCGCCTGTACCATGGGCAGCACGGACGGTGGCGTGCCGAAGGTCAGGTGCGTGTCGCCCGCGACCACGGATTGAATCGCCGGACCGCCGCCGCGAAATGGAATGTGCGTCATCTGCACGCCCGTGAGCTGGGTGAACAGGGCCGCGCCCAGGTGCGGCGCCGAGCCGTTGCCCGAAGTGGCGAAGTTGAGCACGCCGGGTTCTTTCCTGGCCCTGGCAATCAGGTCTTGCACCGAGTTGATGCCGGTGGCCGGGTTGACTGCAATCACCAGCGGTGAGCTGGTCACTTTGATAATGGGTGCCAGATCGCGCGCAGAGTAGCCCAGCTTGGCATTGAGTGCCGGATTGACCGAGATGCTGCTCGGGCTCGCAATCAGCACGGTGTAGCCGTCCGCTGCAGACTTGGCCACCATCTCGGCGGCAATGCTTGAGCCGGCGCCTGCGCGGTTTTCAACCACCATGGGCTGACCCAGGGCCTTGCCCAGCGCATCGCTCATGGCGCGGGCAACGTAGTCGGCCGCACCGCCGGGTGCAAAACCGACCACCAGCCGGATCGGCTTGACCGGGTAGCCCGGCGCCTGGGCGGCTGCGCCCAGGCTCAGACCACTGAGGGTCAGCGCTAAAAAGATGTTTGATTTCTTCATGCTGTTGTCTCTCGGTTAAGGGCACTTCTATAAATTCATTTTTCGGACGAATTGCATCGTTGGGCGGTACTCGCAATCCTCACGTACCCAAGTACGCTCCGGTTGCTGCGTTCCGTCCGCCTTGCACTTCATCCCGAAAATTTGAATTTCTAGAAGTGCCCTTAAATGTATCAGCTGTGACTCAGTGTTCGCTCGCCACCGTCAGCACGATCTTGCCCAGATGCTGGTTGGCTTCCATGTGGGCCTTGGCGGCTGCGAGTTGCTCAAACGCAAAGACTCGGTCCACCAGCGGCTTGATGCGACCCGCTGCAATCGCGGGCATCAGATCGGCCACGAAGCCCGGCACAGCCTGGGCGCGCTGCTCTGGCGTGCGCAGCTTGTTGGACACGCCGAACAGCGTGAGGCGCTTGGCGTGCAGCGCCTCAAGGTCCAGCTCGGCCTTGAGCACGCCGTCGACGTAACCGACCGTGGCCAGACGCCCCTGGAAGGCCATGCAGCGAACGCTCTCCGTAAACACCGAGCCCCCCACGGTGTTGATGACCAGGTTCACGCCCTTGCCGCCAGTGGCCTGCAGCACGGCATCGTGGAAATCAGCGGCGCGCGTGCACAAGCCGAGATCGAGGTCCAGCGGCTGGAGGCGCGCGAGCTTGTCGGCCGAGCCGGAGGTGCCAATCACTTTCGCGCCCAGAGCCTTGGCAGTTTGCAATGCCGCCACCCCCACACCAGACGACACGCCGTTGATCAACACCCATTCGTCGGCCGCCAGGTGTCCCTGCAGCACCAGCATGTCATAGACCACCAGAAAGGTCAGCGGCACGCTGGCCGCCTCTTGCCACGACAGGTTCGCCGGCATGAGCATGGCCTCGCGCACATCCATCAGGGCATATTCGGAAAAAGCCCCGGGGCAGCGGCCCATGACCCGATCGCCCAGCTGCAGGCGGGTCACGTTCGACCCCAGTTTGACCACCTCGCCCGCGCCCTCCATGCCAATGGCCTTGACCGTGCCCGGCTGGCCATGCAGTCCGTGGCCGACGATGAACTCGCCGCGATTGAGGCCGGCGGCGTGCAAGCGCACCAGCACTTGCTGCGGACCCGGCTCGGGCGCGGGCACATCGCGCAATTCCAGCGTGGCGTGCTCATGGCTTATTTGCATCCAGTAAGACTTCATTGGTGCTCTCTCTTTCGGTGGCGGTTGCGGTGAAGACCAGGTCGTTACCAAAAAACGTTACTTTTTGAACCACGTCCAAAAAGCATCTGGCTGGCTTCAAGGTGCCGCGTGCGGTGGTGTTTGGTGAGCTGCCCAAAACCTCGACCGGCAAGATCCAGAAGTTCGAGCTACGCAAGCAGGCCGGCTCGGCCGCCGCGATCGACGTCTGATCAGGTCGGCTTGAGGCCCAGGCCCAGGCGCTCGATCATTGCCTTTTCCTTCACGTGGGTTTCGCGTGCGTACTTGGTGTAGTCCGCTGTGTTCATGTAGATCACGGGCTGGTCGTATTTTTCGAATGACGCAAGCACGGCCGGATCTTCGAGTGTCTTCTTGAAGGCGTCGTGCAGACGCTGCGTGACCAGCGGATCCATGCCTTTCGGACCGCCGATGCCAAACGGTGAGTCTGACATGGTGTCGTAGCCGAGTTCGTTCAGCGTGGGGGTATTAGGCCAGCGCTTGGTGCGCTTGCTGCCATACGTCGCCAGCAGCCGGCAGGTGCCGGCGTCCACATGCGGGCCCCAGCCGGTGGCGTCGCTGTGTGACATCACATGCCCCCCCAGCAGGGCTTGCATGCCGTCGGCATTGCCCTTGAACGGAACGTGCGACAGCTTGATGCCGGCCTTGGCCGCAAACTCTTCCACGGCCAGGTGCGGCGTTGTGCCATTGCCGGTCGAGCCGTAGGTGAATTTCTCGGGGTTGGCGTTGGCATAGTCCACCAGGTCCTTGATGCTTTTGATGGGGGAGTCCGTGCGCACGACAATGCCAAAGGTATAGCCGGTCAGCATCGCGATATAGGTGAAGTCCTTGATCGGATCGAATTGCATCTTTTGCATGTGCGGCAGCCGCATGACCCCAATGGTCAGTTGCGACAGCGTGTAGCCATCGGGCTTGGCATTGACCAGCTCGTTGGGGCCGAGCATGCCACTGGCTCCGGGCTTGTTGTCGATCACGAACTGGCCGCCAATGGCCTTGCCGGCACTCTCGGCCAGCGCGCGCATGACCGCGTCGGTCGAGCCGCCGGCCGGCCAGGGGCAGATCAGCTTGATAGGCCGGGTCGGGAACGCCGGCGTCTGCGCGAAGGCAGGCCAGGCAATGGCGGCGGCCGAGGCAAGCGATGTCCGCACGAAGGTGCGGCGCGATGGGGTCTGGACGGTCATGGTGGACTCCTGAGTTTAGGATGCTGCGGTGGGTGCTGGGCGACCCGGCACGTCGACAGTCTAGCAGCCTGTCGGACTTTTCGGTGTGCTTCAAAACCGGGTAACACTTTTTCGGGTGGCCATCGGTTGAGTCATAGGTAAACCCTCCAAAATTCACATTAGCCCACAGCCGCTGAAACAATCTGCCCCACAAACGGCACGTATTTGGCCAGTTGTTTGGTGCTCAGGCGCACGCCGATTTTGGTGGCGGCTTTGAGAACTAATTCCGTTTCTACATCATTTCTAGATTAGACGCGAAGCCGCAGGCAGTGCTGTAGCACGGCAAGGCGAAGCAACGACATATAGGAATGATTTAGCAATGGAATAAGTCACGGCTGATGAACTTGCCGATCAACACCGAGCCGACCATGGCTCTACACCGCCGTGGTTTCAAGCTGCTCGGTCAATTCCAGCCAGCGTTCTTCCAGTGTGCCTATTTCGTTTTCGATGGCTTTAAGGCGCTTGCCGGTCTGGGCGATTTCGTTGGCTGATTTTGTTGTGGTCAGCAGGGTTTCCAGGCCGCTTTTTTCGTTACCGAGCGCCTGTATTTTTTGATCGATTTTTTCCAGCTCCTTGCGTAAAGGCTTGCTGGCCTCCGATTGCTGCTGGCGGCGTTGTGATTCGAGCTTTTTTTGCTCTGGCGTTCTCTGGGAGGCTATTTTTGGGATTTTTTTACCTTCAAAAGAGGCTGAAACGTCGTGTTTATGAGACTGAACAGCTACTAATTTAATAGCATCAGACTTTGCTTCAACGATCGGTAGCGCAACCGTCTGGCCAGATTTCTTGGCTTCTTCGCGCTGGCGCTTGGCATGATCCAGCAAATATTTTTGATAGTCATCAAGGTCGCCGTCAAATGGCGCAATGCCACCTTGCGAGACCATCCAGAACTCGTCACACACGGCGCGCAGCAGGGCGCGGTCGTGGCTGACCAGCATGACGGTGCCTTCAAACTCATTGAGCGCCATCGACAGCGCCTCGCGCGTGGCCAGGTCTAGGTGGTTGGTCGGCTCGTCAAGCAGCAGCAGGTTGGGGCGCTGCCAGACGATCATGCACAGCACCAATCTCGCCTTCTCGCCGCCGCTCATGCTGCCGACGGACTGCTTGACCATGTCGCCGCTGAAATTGAAGTTGCCCAGAAAGCTGCGCAAGTCCTGCTCGCGCGTCGGCTGGTTGCCCATCTTGCCGGCAGCGGTGACTTCTTTCACCAGCCGGATCATGTGCTCCAGCGGGTTGTCCGCCGGGCGCAGTACGTCCAGTTCCTGCTGGGCGAAGTAGCCGATGTTCAGACCCTTGCCTTCAATCATCTCGCCGCTAATCGGTACCAGGGCGCGTGCCACCGTCTTGACCAGCGTTGATTTGCCCTGGCCGTTGGCACCGAGTATGCCGATGCGCTGGCCCGCCAGCACCGACTTGTTGACGTTTTGCACAATCACCGTGGGCGGTGTTCCAGCAGGCGAGCCTTCGAGCGGGGGGGTAGCCGAAGTAGGCGTTCTGCATCGACAGCATCGGGTTCGGCAGGTTGGCGGGTTCCTTGAACTCGAAGGTGAAGTCGGCTTCGGCCAGCAATGGCGCAATCTTTTCCATGCGATCCAGCGCCTTGATGCGGCTTTGTGCCTGCTTGGCCTTACTGGCTTTGGCCTTGAAGCGGGCGATGAATTTTTGCAGGTGGGCAATCTTGTCCTGCTGCTTGGAGTAAGCGCCTTGCTGCAGTGCCATCTGCTCGGCGCGCAGGTCTTCGAACTTGCTGTAGTTGCCACCGTAGCGCGTGAGCTTGGCGCTTTCGATATGCACGGTCACATCGGTCACGGCATCGAGAAACTCCCGGTCATGGCTGATGACCAGTATCGTGCCCTGATAGCGTTTGAGCCAGGCCTCCAGCCAGACCAGTGCGTCCAGGTCCAGGTGATTGGTAGGTTCATCCAGCAGCAGCAAATCCGACGGGCACATCAGCGCGCGCGCCAGTTGCAGCCGCATTTGCCAGCCGCCTGAAAAACTGTTGACCGGACTGGCAAGCTCGCTGACCTTGAAGCCGAGGCCCAAAATCAGCGCCTGTGCGCGTGCCTGCGCATCGTGCGCGCCGCAGTCGTACAGATCCATATAGGCGTGCGCCATGCGGTCACCGTCGCCGCTGGCCTCGGATGCTTCAACCTCGGTTTGTGCCGCCAGCAGCACCACGTCGCCTTCGATCACGTAGTCGGTCGCGCTTTGCTCGGTCTCGGGCATGTCCTGGGAGACCTGGGCCATGCGCCATTGCGTGGGGATGGAGAATTCGCCACCGTCTTCATGCAGCGTGCCGTTGAGCATGGCAAACAGCGAAGACTTGCCCGCGCCGTTGCGCCCGACCAAGCCAATGTTTTCGCCAGGATTGATGGTGATAGACGCGCTATCGAGAATCACTTTGGCACCGCGACGCAGCACCACATTTTTAAGGGTAATCATTTAATGCAGACAAACTCAGGAAAATTATTCGGCCAGGGTTTTTGGGGTCAGAGCCCAAATTCGCCGAGGAGTTATTGGGGTCAGATACCAATTTCGCTGCGGTGCATCGCACCGCGCCCTCCGGGCGAGCACTAGGCTCGGCGAATTTGGGCTCTGACCCCAAAAACTCCGAAATTGGTGTCTGACCCCAATAACCCCAGGTTTCAAGCCAGTCAGACGAGTTGTTGGCGCGTGAGAAGCAAAACCTGGTCAGGGCCGGCGCTGGTCTCAAACCACAGGGGTTTAAGGCCCGGGAAGGCGCGCTCAAAATTTGCGCGCTCATTGCCTATTTCCAGCACCAATACGGCATTTTCGCTCATGTGGCTTGCAGCCGTCAGAAAAAGGCTTCGGATAAAGTCCATGCCGTCCGCGCCGCCAGCCAGCGCGAGTGTCGGTTCGGCCAGAAATTCTGCGGGCAGGGCGGCCATGGTTTGGGCATTCACATAGGGCGGGTTGCAGAGTATCAGGTCATAAGGTCCGGTACAGGCCGCCAGGCCATCGGACTCCAGCAGCGTGATGCGGCTGTCAAGGGCATGTTTATCGACGTTGATGCGCGCCACCTCCAGCGCGTCCAGACTGATGTCCGCCGCGTCGACAATGACATCGGGCCAGGCCATCGCCGCCAGTACGGCCAGGCTGCCGTTGCCGCAACACAAATCGAGCACATGGCGGGTGTCTTCGTTCAGCCATGAGTCAATACTTTTATCGCTTATCAATTCAGCAATGAACGAGCGCGGAATGATACTGCGCTCGTCTACATAAAACGCAACGCCTTGCAGCCAGGCCTCGTTCGTCAGGTAGGCCAGCGGCTTTCGGGTATTGATGCGTGCCCCTAAAAGCGTAGCTGCTCGCGACTGTTCTTCGGGCGCTACAGGCCTTTTTGCCACTGAATCAAGGTCATCTAACGGTAATTGAAGGCTCCACAGCACCAGCCATGCCGCTTCGTCAAAAGCGTTGAGTGTGCCGTGACCAAAACCGTCTGTAAGGCTCAAGCCGGCCTGCTCAAGCGCCCGGGCGGTTTGCTCAATCAGCTCAATGACTGACAGCGAGGTGCCCGGCAGCGGAGCAGGACTCAATGCTTGACATCCAGCGTGATTTCGGTAAACGAAGGTTCGTCGTCGGGGTCTTCTTCCGGTTCGGCTGCTTTGGCGGCAACATTGAAGTCGTTTTCAAGCCGCCACATCAAATTGGTGGGCGAATCGGCATGCAGAATGCCTTCATTGCGCGTGACGGTGCCGTTAGCAATCAGTTTGGCGATGTCCTGCTCAAAAGTCTGCGAGCCCTCGGCCATGGATTTTTCCATCGCTTCCTTCACGCCTGAGAAGTCACCTTTTTCAATCAGGTCGGCAATCAGCTTGGTGTTGAGCATGACCTCGACCGCTGGCGTGCGGCCACCGGCCTGTGTGCGCAGAAGGCGCTGCGAAACGATGGCTTTCATCGCCGCACCCAGATCGCCAAGCAGGGTGTTGCGCACCTCGACCGGGTAGAAGCTCAGGATGCGGTTGAGTGCCTGGTAGCTGTTGTTGGCGTGCATGGTGGCCAGGCACAGGTGGCCGGACTGGGCGTAGGCGAGGGCGGCTGACATGGTTTCACGGTCGCGGATTTCGCTAATAAGTATCACGTCAGGAGCCTGATGCAAGGCGTTTTTAAGCGCCACTGCAAGCGTCGCGGTATCGGTGCCCACTTCGCGCTGGTTGATGACTGATTTTTTATTCGTGAAGATGAATTCAACCGGGTCTTCAATCGTGAGGATGTGGCCCAGCATGGTTGCATTGCGGTGGTCTATCATGGCGGCCAGTGTGGTGCTTTTGCCAGCACCTGTTGCGCCCACCATCAACAGCAGGCCACGCTTTTCCATGATCAGACTCGCCAGGATGGGCGGCACATTCAGGCTTTCAAGCGGCGGGATTTCGCTGGGCACAAAGCGTATGACGGCGGCATAGCTGCCGCGCTGCCTGAAGCCGCTGATACGAAAGTTGCCAACTCCCGAGATCGGCAGCGCCATGTTCAGTTCGCCAAATTTCTTCAGCTCTTCAACGCGCTCTGGTGGCAACACTTCGGCCAACAAATTAAGCGGTGCTTCGGGGGGCAGCACCTGGCTGTTGATGGGCAGCGCCTGTCCGTTGATTTTCATCAGGACCGGGGAGTGGGCCGACAGATAAACGTCCGAGGCTTTTTTATCGGCCATCAAACGCAAAATTCTTTCCATCGTGCCCATGGTGCTGCTCATAGTCGCTGTCCGTTCAGGTTTCGATTGGGAGGTTTTATTCAGTCTCTGAGCAGGTCGTTCAGGCTCGTTGTCGCACGGGTTTTTGCGTCAACTTTTTTCACGATGACGGCGCAATACATGCTGTACTTGCCGCCAGCTTTTGGCAGGTTGCCCGACACAACGACCGAGCCGGCAGGAATGCGGCCATACGTCACGGTGTCCAGCTCGCGGTCATAAATCGGTGTGCTCTGGCCGATGTAAACGCCCATCGAAATCACCGAGTTTTCTTCAACAATCACACCCTCAACCACTTCAGAGCGCGCGCCGATAAAGCAGTTGTCTTCAATGATGGTCGGCATGGCCTGCAGCGGCTCTAGCACACCGCCAAGGCCCACGCCGCCTGACAAATGCACGTTGGCCCCGACCTGTGCGCAACTGCCCACGCAAGCCCAGGTGTCAACCATGGTGCCTTCGCCGACCCAGGCACCGATGTTGACGTAGCTGGGCATCAGGATGGCACCCTTGGAGATAAAGCTGCCACGACGCGCAACGGCGGGCGGCACCACGCGGATGCCGGTTGCGCGCATCTCGGCCTCACTCAGATGTGAGAATTTGGTTTTGACCTTGTCGAAAAAGCTGAGGTCACCAGAGCGCATCAATTCGTTGTCATGCAGGCGAAAACTCAGTAACACGGCCTTTTTTATCCACTGGTGGGTCGTCCACACACCAACGCTTTCGCGCGTGGCAACACGCAGCGTGCCGTTGTTGAGCTGGCTGATGGTCTGCTCAACGGCATCCAGAATGTCTTTGGGTGCAGTGGCGGGTGAGAGCTTGGCCCGGTCTTCCCAGGCGGCATCTATGGTGGCTTGAAGGGTCGCGTTGTCTTGTGTCATGAGATTGGTATTGGAATTGAAAGCGTGAAAATTATTTTGACTGGATGAATTGAACGATACGCGCTGCGGCCTCTACGCATTCGGCGGTTTCTGCCACCAGCGCCATGCGGATTCGCCCAGCACCGGGGTTGCTGCCCCGGGCCTCTCTGGCCAGGTAGCTACCCGGCAAAACCACCACATTGTAGGCAGCGAAGAGTTCGCGCGAGAAGTCGGCATCGAAACCTTTAAACGCAGCCGGGATAGCCGCCCACAAATAAAAGCCTGCATCGGGCAAGGCCACGTCCATCACAGCGGACAGCATGGGCGTGACGGCTGCAAATTTTTCGCGGTACAGCGCGCGGTTGGCCACAACGTGCTCCTCATCAGCCCAGGCCGCCACGCTGGCCGCCTGCACGATGGGGCTCATGGCGCTGCCGTGGTAGGTGCGGTAGAGCAAAAACGGTTTGATAAGCGCTGCATCACCGGCTACAAAACCGCTGCGCAGGCCGGGCACGTTGCTGCGCTTGGACAGGCTGGTCAAGGCAATCAGGTTTTTAAAGTCATGGCGACCGAGCTTGGCTGCAGCTTCCAGAGCGCCTAGCGGTGCTTCTGCACGAAAGTAGATCTCGCTGTAGCACTCGTCCGAGGCAATCACAAAACCATGGCGGTCGCTCAACTCGAAGAGCATCTTCCACTCGGCCAAATCCATCACCGCGCCCGCCGGATTGCCGGGCGAGCAGACAAACACCAGTTGCGTCTTGGCCCAAACGTCAGGTGGCACGCTGGCCCAGTCCAGCGCAAAGTTGCGTTTTGCATCGCTAGGCACAAACCACGGCTCGGCACCAGCCAGCAGCGCCGCGCCTTCGTAGATTTGATAAAACGGGTTTGGGCAAAGGACGGTAGCCCCCGGCTTGTTGGGATCAATGACAGTCTGCGCCAAAGCAAACAGCGCCTCACGTGAGCCATTGACGGGCAATATCTGCGTCGCAGGGTCAACCGTGAGTGCATAGCGCCGCTTCAACCAGTCGCTGATGGTCTGGCGCAGCTTCGGCTCACCCTGCGTGCCAGGGTAGCCTGCAAGCCCTGCCAGGCTGCCAGTCAGCGCGTCCTTGATGAGCTGTGGCGTAGCGTGGCGCGGCTCGCCTATGCCCAGGCTGATCGGCCTATAAGCCGGGTTGGGGGCGATGCTGGCGTGGAGTTGCCTGAGCCGCTCAAAAGGGTAGGGCTGTAGGCGCGAAAGCAAAGGGTTCATGCGGGTATTATCTCGCCTTGACTGGGCGGCGTTGGCGGTTTGATTCGTTGTTCGACAAAGCAACTGCGCGGACAATCAAACTGCTGTATGCGTTCGCACCCACTCCCGCATGGCATCATTCACCCGCGTTTGCCAGCCTTTGCCGGTCGCCTTCACAGCGGCCAGCACGTCGGCATCAAAGCGGATGGTGGTTGGCACCTTTAGGGCGGCCTTTTGCGGGCCACGCTGCTTGGTGAGCATGGCGTACAGCTCGGGTGCAAGTACCTCCCGTGCGGGCTTGAAATGTTTGAAATCTTCGGCGGTAAATTCCCTGACTTCGCCGTCATCATCAATCAATGGAGCGCGTGGTTTCATAGTCTCTTACCTCTCGTTTGTTGGCCTTGCGAAAACTGATAACCCGAATGCCCAAGGGCAGCGGCGTGAAGCACAGTACATGCAGGCGCTTGTCCAGCAAACCCACCGCCACCAGCCGAGACTAGGAGCCTGTCGGGCTTTGGGCATCGATAGCGAAAAAGTGCCCCAGCGAGGATAGTTTTTGCCGGATTTGCAGGCCCATAGCCCAGCTATGGGACAAAAAGCCGGTGAAAAATAGACCGCTGCGGCGCTTTTGCAGCCGATGCTCCCAAAGTCCGACAGGCTCCTATGGGTACGCCTTACGGGTGTCTTGCGCAATGTCTGCCGTGCCGAAGTCGAACTCGCCAGCACTCTGAAACGACAGTTCGCGACTCTTGATGTTGAACAATTAGGGTCAGACTCCAATTAAGAACTTAGAGTATCAACCAGGGACAAAAAGTTGTCATAACCCAACAAATACGGACGCGGGGAGCTACGAATTCAATAGCGTCATTCAACACGCTGAAGACAACTACCGAATCGTTTCTTCGGCAGGATTCAGCAAAAGAGCCGTAAACCCGGCCTGTGCGAAGTGGTGGTCTGGCGTTAGTGCGCTGGTGACACCTTGCTGGCGCATGACGATAAAGCTAAGGCAGTCGCACAAACTCCAATCTTTGTCAGTCCGTGCTGCAAACAATTCGATGGCCTGGTTGCGCAACTGGGGTGAGGCGGCAATAACTTCTACGCTGGGGTCACGAAGCAGCGTTTCAATGATTTGTGCGCCCAAAACTCTGAAAGATGTTTTGCTGAACGCCGCGCCGATTTCAAACAAAACCGCGTCTGTAGTCAGTAGTTTTCGGCTGCTGGATACCGCCTGGGCTCTCAGTTGAGTAGCGGCTGAGTGAAAAGCATCTTTTGCAGAAAACAGTGCGATCAGATAGCCGGTATCTAAAAACCACATCAGCCAAGCGCCTTTTCAAAATTCACCGAGTAGTCAGATGGTGCGTCGAGCTGTAGGCGTTCAGACAGTTGCCAAAGGCTGTTAGTTGGCGATGCTGTGTTCTGCTCGGCGTTGCTGGGTCGCACCGTCAACTCAACCTCTTCGCCGGGTGCCAAACGCAAGTCCACCAACATCACGCGGTGCTGGGCATCTACGCGAACAAGTTCATGAATAATGGCGTTCATCAAACTTCTCCAAAAGTTAAATTGTCATTGTAGGTAGTTCATGACTTTTGCGGAAATTGCACCGGGTGACTGGTTTGGTGCGGGTCGGGTTGGGTTCCACTTTATTCTAAGGGGATGGCGTGCGCAGTGCCCGCCCCGGGGCGTCCATGTACGAGTAACACTTTTACGGCTGCGTAGTGGGCATCGTCTCGGGTAACATTACCAGCCGTGCGCTGAAGGGTTATTGGGGTCAGAGTCCAAATTCATCGTGCCCTTGGCACGCCTTTCGGGTGCGATGCTTTGCATCGTCATGAAATTGGCGTCTGACCCCAAAAACCCTCTAAATCAACAACTTAGCGCCAAAAGAATCCAAGGTAAGCCGTGCGTCTCAATTCAATCAAGCTAGCAGGTTTCAAGTCATTCGCAGAGCCGACCCACTTCGTGCTGCCGGGCCAGATCGTGGGTGTGGTCGGGCCTAACGGTTGCGGCAAGTCCAACATCATGGACGCGGTGCGCTGGGTGCTGGGTGAAAGCCGCGCATCGGAGCTGCGCGGCGAGTCGATGCAGGACGTGATTTTTAACGGCACCACGACGCGCAAGGCGGCCAGCCGCGCCAGCGTCGAGCTGGTGTTTGACAACGCTGACCACCGGGCGGGCGGCCAGTGGGGCCAGTTTCTTGAAATCGCTGTCAAGCGCGTGCTGACGCGCGACGGCACTTCAAGCTATTACATCAACAACCAGCCAGTACGCCGTCGTGACGTGCAGGACGTTTTTTTGGGCACTGGCCTCGGGCCACGCGCTTACGCCATCATTGGCCAGGGCATGATTAGCCGCATCATCGAATCAAAACCTGAAGAGCTGCGCCTGTTTTTGGAAGAAGCGGCGGGCGTTTCAAAGTACAAAGAGCGCCGCCGCGAGACCGCCAACCGCATGTCAGACACGCGTGAAAACTTAACTCGCGTTGAAGACATCCTGCGCGAGCTGAACGCCAACCTGGACCGGCTGGAAAAGCAGGCCGAGGTTGCGCTGCGCTACAACGCGCTACAGGCCGATGGCTCGCTTAAACAGCAGCAGTTGTGGTTTTTAAAACGCTCTGATGCCGAGGCCGACCGGGCCAAGGTCAAGCTTGAAGCTTCAAGCGCCGTCAATCAACTGGAAAGCCGTGTGGCCGATTTACGCCACATTGAGGCTGATTTAGAAACCATACGTCAGGCGCATTACGCAGCCGGCGACCATGTCAACCAGGCGCAGGGCAAGCTGTACGAGGCCAGCGCTGAAGTCGGTCGGCTGGAAGCTGAAATCCGCTTTGTGGTCGATGGCCGCATCCGTGTTGAACAGCGTTTGAGCCAGCTTAAAGAGCAGACGACACAGTGGGCCACGCGCAAGCAAGATGCTGCGCTTGAAACCGAGAGCCTGTGCGCACAAGCCCTTGACGCGGAAGAAAAATCCGCACTACTGGCAGCGCAAAGCGAAGAGCAGCAAAGCCAGTTGCCTGCGCTTGAAGAGTTGCTGCGCAGCGCACAGGCCAAAGCCAACGCGCAGCGTACGGGCGTGGCGCAGGTGCAGCAGCAGATTGGGGTGCTGGCGGCTGACCAGCGCAACATTCAAGAGCAGTCGCGCTCGCTCAATCTTCGTCTTGAGCGTTTGATTGCCGACCGCAACGCGCTGAATGCGGCTGATGAAGCGCGTCTGGTCAACCTCACCAGCCAGTTCAACAGCGCGCAAGAGGCACAGCTTGAAGCGCAAGCGCGACTGGACGAATTGAGTGAAAGCGCCCCGCAACTCGACCAAGACCGCCGCACCAAGCAGCAGGCTGTCAACCTTGAATCCGCCAAACGTTCAGACCTGTCGGCCCGCACCGAGGCGCTCAAGGCGCTACAAGAAAAAGTCAAGACCGACGGCAAGCTCAAGCCCTGGCTGGCCAAGCACGGGCTTGATGGCTTGCAAGGTTTGTGGACGCAGATTCACATTGAGCCGGGTTGGGAGAGTGCGCTTGAAGCCGCCTTGCGCGAGCGCATGGGCTCGCTTGAAGTGTCGCGTCTCGACCTGGTGCGCGGCTTTGCCGGTACCGATGGGCGCGACACACCACCTGCCAAGCTGTCGTTTTATTCACCCCACAACGCTGTAGCGCCAGCCCGCTCGAATACCCCTATCAACCTCAAGCCGCTGGCCGATCTACTGCGTTTGAACGACGCTGGTTTATCAGCCGTGTTAGGCGACTGGCTGCACGGCGGCTACACCGCAGACAAGCTTGACGATGCGCTGGCTGCACGCGAGACGCTGCAAGCCGGTGAAGTGATTTACGTCAAAAGCGGTCACGCTGTGACAAAGCACAGCGTGAGCTTTTACGCGCCCGATTCCGAGCAGGCCGGTTTGCTGGCGCGCGCACAAGAAATTGAAAACCTCGACAAGCGGCTCAAGGCCCAGGCGCTCATCAGCGACGAAGCTAGAGCCGCATCGGTACGCGCCGAATCCGCTTATGCCGATGCAGTGCAGCGCCTTGGCAGCGCCCAACGCGCGGCTGCCGAGGGCCAGAGCCGCAGCCACGAGCTACAGGTTGAAGTGCTGCGCTTGACGCAACTGGCCGAACAAACCAGAGCCCGCAGCCAGCAGATTCAGGCCGACATCGGCGAGATGGATGCGCAGCTTGGCGACCTGCAAGAGCGCAAGGTCACAGCCGAGGGCCGTTTTGAAGAGCTGGACATGCAACTGGCCGACAGCCAGCAGCGCCACGCCCAGTTGGATGACCGTGTGATTGAAGCCGAACGCAAGCTGGGTGAATCGCGTGAGCAGCAGCGCGCACTGGAGCGCCAGGCGCAAGAAGCGCAGTTTGCCCTGCGCAGTTTGACATCGCGTCGGCAAGAGCTGGCGCTATCCATCAGCATCGCAGCCCAGCAGGCCGAAACCATCGCTGAAGAAGAGCAGCGCGCCAAAGAAGAGCTGTCGCGCCTGTCTGATGCCGCGGCACAGGCGGGCTTGCAGTCCGCCCTGAGGGTGAAGCTGGAGCGTGAAGCTGATCTGGGGGCCAAGCGCAGCCAGTACGACGACCTGACGAACAAGCTGCGCGCCGGCGACGAGCGACGTTTGGGCCTGGAACGCGAGCTTGATCCGCTGCGCCAGCGCATCACCGAGTTCCAGTTGAAAGAGCAGGCCGCACGCCTTGGTTTTGAGCAGTACGAGCAACAACTGCTTGACGCGCAAGCCGACCTGGCTGCGGTGGCGTTGTCGATTCAAACTGGCAATGTACGTTTGACGGGTTTGCCGGGCGAGATAGAACGCATCAATCGCGAGATGGCCTCGCTTGGCGCAGTCAATCTGGCGGCACTCGGAGAGTTGCGCACTGCGCGCGAACGCAAGCAGTTTCTGGACGCGCAGTTGGCTGACCTTCATCAGGCCATGACAACGCTTGAAGCCGCCATCAAAAAGATTGATGCCGAAACGCGCGACCTGCTGGCCAGTACTTTTGCTACCGTTAACGAGCACTTTGGCAAGATGTTCCCCGAGCTGTTTGGCGGTGGCAACGCCAGGCTGATAATGACGGGCGAGGAGATTTTAGATGCTGGTGTGCAGGTCATGGCCCAGCCGCCGGGCAAGAAAAACCAGACCATCCATTTGCTGTCGGGCGGCGAAAAAGCCCTGACAGCGATTGCGCTGGTGTTTGCCATATTCCAGCTCAACCCGGCACCGTTTTGTCTGCTCGACGAGGTCGATGCGCCGCTGGACGATGCCAACACCGAACGTTATTCCAAACTGGTGGTCAGCATGAGCAAGGAGACGCAGTTTTTATTCATCAGCCATAACAAGATCTCTATGGAAATGGCCGAACAGTTGATCGGCGTGACCATGCAGGAGCAGGGCGTTTCGCGCATCGTGGCGGTCGACATGGAAGCTGCGCTTGGCTTTTCCGAGGCAGTGACTTAACCATGAAAAAAGTTTTTTCGCCGGGCCGCCCCAAGAAAAAATGCGCCCCCTCGGGGGGCAGCCGATTTTTGGGGTCAGAGCCCAAATTCGCCAAGCCTGTGGCTTGCCCTCTCGCTTCGGTGCTTCGCACCGAGGCGAAATTGGTGTCTGACCCCAATAATCGGCGTGGGGGCTCGATTTAGATGAGCAATCTTCAAATTGGTCTGGCAATCGCGGGGGGACTCATCCTCGTCGGCATTGTGGCGCACAGCACTTGGTCGGTACGCAGAAACCAACCCAAAAGAGCCACACAGGAAACCCCGCTAGACGCCGAAGCAGCCGAAACAACGAAAAGCAGCGGGACGGATCTACTCGCTGAACGGCAAGATCCACGCTTCGAAAACGATGGTTTTGGCGATGCCGACCTAGCTTCACTAAGCACGATGATGGCGATTGAAAAAAAGCCAGGTCTCGATGCCCTGATTGACGTTATCGTGCCGGTCATGGTTGACGCATTGGTGTCGGGTGAGGCGGCGCTTGCGGCGATGCCCGCTACCCGCCGCGCAGGCAGCAAGCCCTTCGGCGTTGAAGGCTTGAATGCGGCGAATGACGAGTGGGAGCTACCCGCTGCAGGCCAGCGTTACACCGCGTTTCAGTGCGGCGTGCAACTGGCCAATCGCGTCGGTGCACTGAACCAGATCGAGTACTCCGAATTTGTCATGAAGACGCAGGCTTTTGCCGATGCGATGGGCGGCGAGCCGGAGTTTCCCGAAATGCTTGATGAGGTAGCGCGCGCCCGTGAACTGGATCAGTTTGCAAGCGCGCACGACGCACAACTGAGCTTCACGCTACGCGCCATCAACACCGCCTGGAGCCCCGGCTACGTGCAGCAAAGCGCGGCCAGGCTGGGGTTTGTGGCAGGTGGGATCCCTGGCCGCATGGTGCTGCCCGCCTCCATTGCAGGCAGTGCACCGCTACTGGGACTGGCGTTTGATACCCAGGCCGCGATGGCCGAAGACCCCGAGCAGACGGCGCTGCGCGAAATCACCCTTTCACTTGACGTGCCGCAGGTAGCGCGCAGTGAACAGCCATTTGCCCGCATGTGCGAATCAGCCTTGAGTCTGGCCCGCAGCATGGACGGTGCCATCATCGACGACAACGGCAAGCTGATACCCGCCGAGGCCATGGACCTGATTGGTTCGGAGCTGGAGCAGCTCTATGACACGCTGGACGAGCGTGATTTGTCGGCGGGGTCAGTGCTGGCGCGGCGGCTGTTTTCCTAAGGGCACTTAGCCCATGACCATGCCTGACTTATTCGCACAACCCGAACCGCTCAATGCTGAACGCGCTACGCTGCTCAGGCAGCAGCTCAACCACCATGCCCACTTGTATTACGTGCGCGATGAGCCGCAAATCCCTGACGCTGAATACGACAAACTCTTCAAGGAGTTGCAGGCGCTCGAAGTGGCTCATCCATCGCTTCTAAGCGCCGACTCTCCAACGCAGCGCGTGGGGGAGAAGCCTCTAGCCCAATTTTCCAGCGTGCGCCATAAGGTGCCGATGTTGAGTATTCGTACCGAAACCGATACCGAAGCCACAGGCGCAGAAAATTTCGACACCCGTGTGCGAAAAGAGCTTGGCCTGGGCCAGGCTGATGGACCAGTGGAATACGTGGCCGAGCTCAAGTTCGATGGTCTGGCGATGAACCTGCGTTATGAAAACGGCGTGCTGGTGCAGGCTGCAACCCGTGGTGATGGCGAAGAGGGCGAAGACGTTACGCAAAACATGCGTACCATCCGGCAGATTCCGCTGCGTTTGCCAGCAGATGCGCCGCCTGTTTTAGAAGTGCGCGGCGAGGTTTATATGCGGCGGGCCGATTTTGAAGCGCTTAATGAGCGGCAGCGCGAAAAAATTGCGCAAGGCCTGAAAGGTGAAAAAACTTTCGTCAACCCACGTAACGCCGCAGCAGGCGCGGTGCGCCAGCTAGACCCGGCCATTGCCGCCAGCAGAAAGCTCAGTTTTTTTGCCTATGGTTTGGGCGAAATCACATCTCCTGAGTCAGGCGGGCCAGCGTTTGAAACCCACTTCGAACTGCTTCAGACCCTAAAAAAATGGGGCTTTCCGGTCGCAGTCCAAACAACACGGGCGCGAGGCGCTACGGAATTAATAGCGTTTCACAAAGGGATGGGCCAGCAGCGCGATGCCTTGCCTTACGACATTGATGGCGTGGTCTACAAAGTCAACAGCCTGGCCTTGCAAAGGCAGCTTGGTTTTGTCACGCGCGAACCACGCTGGGCGGTGGCTCATAAATATGCGGCACAAGAGCAACTCACCACCGTACTTGCCATTGATGTGCAGGTTGGCCGCACCGGCAAGCTGACACCAGTCGCAAAGCTTGCTCCGGTATTTGTAGGTGGCGCAGTCGTGACCAACGCCACCTTGCATAACGAAGACGAGGCCCGCCGTAAAGACGTACGCATCGGCGACACGGTGATCGTGCGACGTGCTGGCGATGTGATTCCTGAGGTCGTCAGCGTGCTGCTTGAAAAGCGCCTGCATGACGCGTCAATATTCACTATGCCGCGCCAATGTCCGGTTTGCGGCTCGGATGCCGTGCGCGAAGAGGGCGAGGCCGACTACCGCTGCAGCGGCGGCCTGTTTTGTGGCGCGCAGCGTAAGGAAGCGATTTTGCATTTTGCGCACCGGCGGGCAGTAGAAATTGAAGGCTTGGGTGACAAGCTGGTCGAGCAACTGGTCGACACCAACGTCATTCGGGCCTTGCCTGATCTCTACAAACTCGGGCTAACCGCGCTGGCAAGTCTGGACCGCATGGCTGACAAGTCTGCGCAGAATCTTTTGCAAGCCCTTGAAAAATCCAAAGCCACCACGCTGCCACGCTTTCTGTTTGGCCTTGGTATACGCCACGTTGGCGAGGCAACCGCCAAGGAACTAGCACGCCACTTCGGCAAGCTGGATGCCATCATGGATGCAAGCGAAGAGCAACTGCTGGAGGTCAACGACGTTGGCCCCATCGTCGCCCAAAGTATGCGCACTTTTTTCGACCAACCGCACAACCGCGAAGTGGTCAAGCAGTTGCGCGCCTGCGGGGTAAGCTGGACAGAGGTCGAACCGGCCGCGCGGGCACCGCAGCCACTGTCCGGCAAAACCTTTGTCATTACCGGCACGCTGCCGACGCTGAGCCGGGACGAGGCCAAAGATCGTGTCGAAGCGGCCGGCGGCAAGGTGGCGGGCTCGGTTAGCAAAAAAACCGACTACGTTGTTGCTGGGGCAGAAGCCGGCAGCAAGCTGGTGAAAGCGCAGGAATTGGGCGTTCCGGTCATTGATGAAACGGCCTTGCTGGCGCTACTCTCCCGACCACAGGATTGACCAGGCGGCACCTCCGATAGATCGGCCCGGTGTTCCAGCAAAGGCCGCATTTTCTCCACGATTGGCCTGAGGCGTTTCAATCAGCAGGTGGTAATGGTTGTCCATCAGGCAGTAGGCGTGACAAATCCAGGCAAACCGGCCGATCACTTCGGCCAGCACGCTCAAAAAAAGATGGCGGTCTTGGTCGTCGAGATGGATACCTTGCCGCGCGCGGTGACATGGTAAAGCGCGCCGGGGAATTCAAGTCGAAGGGGTCGAGCCACAGGGCGACTGAACTTGAAAACAAGGATGTAAAGACCTGACCCCTTGCGTTCTGACGAACCCAAACAATCCACCCCTGAAAAATCTGGGACAGGCCTTTGGGGCGATTATTTACCCTAGTTATCGGTGTAATATGAAAACCTCTATGCAAACTTCACCTATCGGGAAAGGGCGAGAAATATGGTTACTACCTTTATAGTCATGCTGGTTATTATTGCGCTGATCATTTTTTATGTGATCGGGATATTCAACAAGCTGGTCACGCTGAAGAATCACTACAAGAACGCCTTTGCGCAGATCGAGGTGCAGTTGAAACGGCGTTACGACCTGATACCGAATCTGGTCGAGACCGCGAAGGGTTATATCAAGCATGAGCGTGAAACCCTGGAGGCAGTGGTGCAGGCGCGCAATACGGCGCAAAAGATGTTGTCCACGGCGGCATCCGATCCGGGTAATGCCGAGGCGATGAAGGGCTTGAGCGGTGCCGAAGGCAAATTGGCCGGTGCCATGATGAACTTCAATATGGTGATGGAGGCTTATCCGGATCTCAAGGCCAACCAGAACATGATGCAGTTGAGTGAGGAGCTTACCTCCACCGAGAACAAAGTCTCTTTCTCGCGGCAGGCCTTTAACGACTCAGTGATGGCCTACAATACTTTCAAGCAGACCTTCCCTCCGGTTTTCTTTGCGGCAATGTTTGGTCATGCGCAGGATGCGACCTTGATGGAATTTGAAGATACGGTAGCCATTCAGGCTGCACCAAAAGTTTCATTTTGACCGATGCTTTTCTCTGCTGTGCGTAGGCGCTCGTCATGAATTTCTTTGAATCACAAGACCGTGTCCGCAAGCACACGTTCCAGCTTGTCTTCCTGTTTTCCATGGCGGTGATCACTCTGATCATCATGACCAATCTTTTGGTCATGGCAGTGTTCGGTTTTATCAATAGCGAACAGATGCAAAGCGGCGAGTCGCTATTCCAGAAAATGGATTGGCAGATGTTTGCCGTGGTCAGCGCGGGTGTCGGTGCCGTGGTGCTGGGGGGCAGCCTGTACAAGATCATGGCCTTGTCGGCCGGTGGAAGGACGGTTGCGGATGCGCTGGGCGGACAATTGATCCCGCAAAATACGGCTGACCTGAAGCAACGCAGATTGTTGAACGTGGTGGAAGAA
>JBCKNC010000024.1:0-27040 GCA_038902915.1 Polaromonas sp. | reverse complement strand
CGCATTTATCCGTAACCTGTCGAAGCAGGAAGTGCGCTATCCGAATAGTATTGGGGCTGGCCTTGCTTGGGGTGGCCCGGCGCGGCGGTCGCAGTTTTTATGGATTTGCTTTGCAAATGTCAGCTAGTTACAAACACAACGGCCAGCCGGTCTCAGCCGAGGCTTTTTATGCCATCGCCTGCGACCCACGCCGCAGCGTCGCGGTCGAGGCCTGCGCCGGGTCCGGCAAAACTTGGATGCTGGTGTCGCGGATGCTGCGCGCCTTGCTGGAAGTCGACAGCCAGGGTAGGCCGGTTCAGCCACACGAAATCCTGGCAATTACCTTCACCAAAAAAGCCGCAGGCGAAATGCGTGAGCGGCTTTATGAATGGCTGAAGCAATTCGCCCAGGCAGACGATGAGACGCTGCGCCATGAGCTGGTCATACGTGGCGTTTCAAGTCAAAAGAGTCCGCAAGCCCCAGTTGACATGCGTGAGAAGCTATCAAATTTATACCTTCGCGTGTTAGAGTCTGGCCGCCCGGTGCAAATCCGCACCTTCCACAGTTGGTTTGCGGCCTTGCTGCGCAGTGCCCCCATGGCGACCTTGCAAAGCCTTGGCCTGCCCGTCAACTACGAGCTGCTGGAAGACGATGGCCCGGCCAAGGCGCTGGTCTGGCGGCGCTTTTATGCGGCGCTGGTGGCTGATGCAGCTTTGCGAGCCGACTTTGAAACGGTGCTGCTGGAGCATGGCCGTTTTCAGACTGAAAAAGCCTTGCAGGGCGCGCTCGACAAGCGGACCGAATTTGCGCTGGCCGATGCGGCGGGCGTGGTTGATAGCTCGGTTGCGCACTTCAGCGTGCAGTTCCCCGAATACGCCGGGCTGGAGCATCCCGACCAGAGCTTCGCCTCAAGCGCTTGCCGCGAACTACTCAGCGCCGCAGCAAAAAACTTAGGATCCGCCACAGCGCCCACGTTCTCAGCCAAGGGCGTTGAGCTTGAAAAAGCCATCACCGCGAACGACTTGCCGGCTGCCTTGTTGGCATTGCTGACCGAAAAAGGAATAGCCCGCAAGTTCGGCGAAAAAATCGTCGGCATTGGCGTGATCCGCGAAGCGCAAGAACTGGCCCTGCGCTTAAGCGCGGCTAAGGGGCAGCACGATGCCTGGGCCTATCAGCAACGCATGGCGCGCCTTGCTAGATGTTTGCTCGCAGAGTTCACGGCTTTGAAGCAGGGGCGCGGCTGGGTCGACATGAACGACGTTGAGCGTGCCGCGCAAGTCATGCTGACCGACCCGGTTCTGTCCGGCTGGGTGCAGGAGCGACTGGACGCACGCATCAAGCACCTGCTGATTGACGAGTTTCAAGACACCAACCCGCTGCAATGGCAGGCACTGTCAAGCTGGCTGGGCGGCTATGCGGGCGCAGGCAATGCACCCAGCGTTTTCATTGTCGGCGACCCCAAGCAAAGCATTTACCGCTTTCGCCGCGCCGAGCCGCAAGTGTTTATCGCGGCCAAAGAATTTATGCTGAACGGGCTGGGCGGCGAGCTGCTGGAATGCGATCACACCCGGCGCAACAGCCTTGGCGTGATAGGCGCTGTCAACAGCGTCATGGGCCAGGCCCGCGAGGCGGATGGCTATGACGGCTTTCGCGAGCACAGCACGGCCTCCATTGAGCCGGGGCAAGTGGTGCGCCTGCCGCCGATTCCGCGTTCCACCGTAGCTGACGCTGACAACAGCGCCGCAGATTCTGCTTGGCGCGACAGCCTGACCACTCCGCGTGAATTACCCGAAGAAACTCTGCGAACGCTAGAGGCTAGGCAAGCCGCAGCGTGGATCTTTCAGCAAATTAAAGGCGGATTGAAACCTCAGAGCGTTATGGTCTTGTCGCGCAAACGCGCAGGTTTGCTGCCGCTGCAAGACGAGTTAAGAGCCCTGCATATCTCCGCGCAAATCGGCGAAAAAACCGAGCTGATCGACTGCTGCGAGGTGTTGGATGTTGTGGCCTTGCTCGATGCGCTGGTGTCGCCGCAGCATGACTTGTCGCTGGCTAGAGCGTTGCGTTCACCGCTGTTCGGTTTGAGTGACGATGCGCTGATGCAGATAGCAATGACTAAGGGTGAGTCGAGATCCTCGTGGTGGGATATCGTGCAAGGAATGCTACAAAATCAAGAGCTAATAACGCCCGTATATATTGGATTGCAAACCGCTTTGCCAGTCAATTTGGCAGTCAATTTAGCCCTTTACAAACACTTTTTAGACACTCTCCCACCGCATGATGCCTTGCAAGCCATTTACGAGCATGGCGATGTGCTGGCTAGGTTCGCCGCCGCCGCGCCCGTTGCTAGCCGCAGCACCGTACTGGCCAATCTGCGCGCCTTGCTAACTGCATCGCTGCAACTCGATGGCGGTCGTTACGCCACGCCCTATGCCTTTGTACGCGCCCTCAAAGCCGGTGGCCTGCAAGCGCCCGCAGTAGTCAACCCCAACGCCGTGCGCCTGCTCACCATTCACGGCGCCAAGGGCCTGGAGGCCGAGGTCGTGCTGTTGCTGGACACCGACACAGCAGAGCGCAATCTAGAGAGTATGAGCGTGCTGATCGACTGGCCGGGGCAAGCGCCTGCGCCGAAAAAGTTTGTGTTTTTAGTCAGCGAAAGCCGCCCACCCGCCTGTGCGCAGGAGGCACTGGCGGCAGAGCAGGCCGCACGTCAGCGCGAAGAGCTCAATGCCTTATATGTCGCCTTGACCAGAGCCAGAGCTACGCTGGCCGTGTCATCCATAGCGCCATTTCGTGAGGCACCGCATAGCTGGTGGCAACGTCTGCACCCGCTGGCAGACGAAGTAGTGGTGCCAGAGCCTGCCAGCGCACTTGATGATGCGCTTGACAAAGGTGATAAGGGCAAGGCATCGACATTTGAGCTGCCCGATTTACCGGCAGCACCGCTTTTGGAAAAGCTTATCAAGATTAGCTCCAGTGACATTCCACCTGATGAGGACTCCGTGCGGGCAAGAGTCGGCAAAGCCATGCACCGCTTGCTGGAGCGCGGCGCTGACTACTTCCTGCCAGACTCGCCTGCAATTGATTTGGCGAAGCTAGCCAAAGTGGTTCAGCGTGAATTCAGCCTGTCTAACGAGCAACTCGAAGAGGCCGTCGCTATGGCCAAGCGTATACGCAACGGCGATGCAGCCTGGGCCTGGGACACTGCGGTGTTAGCCTGGCAAGGCAATGAGGTCGAGCTGATGCAAGGCATGCAGACCCTAAGACTCGACCGTTTGGTGCAACTTAAAGACAGCGGCCACTGGTGGGTGCTCGACCACAAGTCTCCAAATGAGCCGCAACGCCAACCACTCCTGCTGGAGCAGTTGCGCAACTATCGCAAGGCGGTGGAGCAGATTTACCCCGGTGCAATCGTGAAAGCAGCTTTTTTAACCGGGCAGGGCGCGGTGGTTGAGGTTTTTTGAGGGGTGATGCGCGGGCCGCCGCTGTGCCCGCAGCCCAGCTTTGCATGTCGTTTGTGCCGGTGGGCGGAAAAACCTTGGGGATTCAGATCGCCACATCAGGGAAAGCACGACTCTTGAGGGCGCTTTTCGGTGCCATACTTGGCCTCATGCGGTTGAATTTCCTATCCTTTATCCTTTATCCTTTTCTCGATGCCGACGCTGATCTGCTGCGTGCTCGAGATGGGCGTCGACCACATCATGTTCTCGATCGACTACCCATTCGTGCCCAATTTGCAGGGGCCGAAATGGTTCAAGACCGTGCCGCTCGGACCCGAGCGGCAATGCAAAACGGCTGCTCAGACTGTAGCAAGGTGACTGCGATGATTGCCGCAACAAGGATGCTTGCCATCGCGTTGACGGCGTTTGGGCTCGCGGCTGCGGCGCAGGCGCAGGATACCGATTGGCAGGCGCCATTCATCACCACGCCGGACGATGTGGTCGAGCGCATGCTCGCGCTCGCGGGCACCGGCGCGGACGATTTCGTGATGGATCTGGGCTCTGGCGACGGACGCATCGTGATCGCCGCGGCGAAGAAGTTCGGCGCACGCGGCCTCGGCGTGGACATTGATGCGCGGCTGGTGGCTCAGTCGCGCGAGAATGCGCGCCTTGCCGGGGTGGCCGAGCGAGTGACGTTCGAGGAACGCGACGTCCTCGCCACCGACCTGCGCCGCGCGACCGTGGTGACGGTCTACCTTCTGCCCTTCCTCATCGACAAGCTGCAGCCGAAATTTCTGCAGGAACTGCGGCCCGGCGCACGCATCGTCACGCACGCCTTTCCCATGGTGGGGTGGCAGCCCGACCGCGTGGAGACGATGCGCATCGCGCAGCGCCACCCGGGCCAGGGCGACGAGAGCCGGATCTTCCTCTGGCTGGTTCCGGCGGAAGTGCGCGGCGCCTGGCAGGGGCGCGACTGGCGGCTGCGGATCGCGCAGAACTTCCAGAAGATCGAGATCGAGGGCGAGGCCGGCGGCCGGCCGCTCGTGGTGAAGGAAGCGAAGATTGAGGGAACCGCGCTCAGCTTTTCGGGCGAGGGCTTCGAGTTTCGCGGCCACGTCGGCGCCGGCCGCATCGTCGGCGAGCTGCAGCGCGGCGGTATCGCCTCGCCATTGGTGCTGATGAGGCAGTAGCCCCATTCGGCTTCGAGGGCGGAAAAGAAAGAATTGGGGTCAAAAGAATTGGTTAGACTCCAATTAGCTCCAGCTTTCCATGTCGTTTGTACTCGTTTGTGCCGGTGGGCGGGAAACCTTGGGAATTCAGATCGCCACATCAGGGAAAGCATTACTCTTGAGGGCGTTTTTTGGTGCCATAGTTGGCCTCATGCGGTATGCGGTTGAATTTCCTATCCTTTTTCGGAGACACATCATCATGGAAAAAAGACATGCGTACCTGGGCGTGCTGCTACTCGCCTTCACGGGATTGATCCAGGCACAGTCGTACCCCACGAAGCCGATCCGCGTGGTGATCGGCTACGCGCCAGGCGGCGCGGCGGATGCGGGCGTGCGTCCGCTCGCCAGGGTGCTCGAGCGTTTGCTTGGCCAGCCTCTGATCATCGAGAACAAGCCCGGCAACGCGGGCGGGGTGGCGATGGAGTTCATCGCCAAGGCCCCCGCCGACGGCTACACGCTGTATTACTTCGACAGCGGGCCGTTGACGGTGGCGCCGCATCTTGCCAAGGTGGGCTACAACAACATTGCGTCGTTCACCCACCTCGGCCACGTCTGCGGCAGCGGCAGCCTGCTGGTGGTGCATCCGTCGACGCCGTTCAGGAATGTGGCTGAGGTGATTGCCGCATCGAAGCGCGAGTCCGCCAAGTGGAGCTACGGCACCTCGGGCGTCGGTGGTCCGCACCATCTTTCGGGTGAATACTTCAAGAGCGTCACCGGCGCGAACCTGCTGCACATTCCCTACAAGGGCGGCGGCCCGGCGATGGCCGACCTGATGGGCGGCCAGGTGCCGATGCTGTTCTCCTCCCTTGGTCCGGCGGTGGGCGCGGTCAAGGGCGGTAAGATCCGCGCGCTGGCGGTGACTTCCCTCACGCGTTCGGCTGCGTTTCCGGAGGTGCCGACGATGGACGAAATCGGCCTGAAAGGCTTCGATTCCACGGCCTGGTACGGCCTGCTTGGGCCGGCCGGCCTGCCGCCCGAGGTGGTCGCGCGCCTGACGCAGGCGCTCGCCAAGGCGGGCGCGGACAAGGCGCTGCTGGAACAGCTCAACGCGACCGGCTGCGATACCGAAATCCTGAATCCCGCGCAGACCGTCGAGAGGATCCAGGCCGATTACGCCAAGTGGGGCCGCGTGGTGAAGGAAGCGAACATCAAGGCCGAGTGAACGGCAGTTCCAGCGCCCCGCGTGAACGTCGGTTACCGACTGTTCCTGAGGGTCACGCCACTAAAAGCTATTCTGGGTGTACATTGAATGAAAATTGGCATCCAAATTTTGTAGGAGACAGTGATTGGCTAATATTCTGGTGCGTCGGACCGGAGCTGTAGGGCATGTGGTTATCTCTAACGTTGGGAAATTCAACGCAATGACGACGCAGATGTGGAACGATTTACCATCCCGCATCTCAGAGCTCGACGCCGACCCGGAAATCCGTGTCATTGTTCTGAGCGGCGACGGCGACAAGGCCTTCGTTTCTGGCGCGGATATTTCGCAGTTCGGTGCCGAGCGCACCGATCCGATCGCCCAACAGCGTTACACGAGATCGGTCGATGCCGCCTATTTGGCGCCGTCCCATGCTGGCAAACCGGTCATTGCGCAAATTCGAGGTATCTGTATGGGCGGCGGTCTGGGTCTCGCGCTTGGCTGTGACATCCGCATCTGCGCGGACGATGCCCGCTTCCGTATGCCGGCCGGCCGGCTTGGCCTCGGCTACGACGAGGCCGGAGTGCAACGCTTTGTTTCGCTGATTGGCGCACAAAATACTTACGATATTTTCTTTTCGGCGCGAACCTTCGATTCTCAGGAAGCGCTGCGAATGGGCTTTGTCAGTCGAGTGGTTCCGGCTGCGCATCTCGACGCAGCAGTAAAGGAAATGACGGATTCTATTGCCGAGAATGCACCACTGACTCTCAAGGCGGTCAAGCTTACCGTGAAGGCGTTTCTGAAAAATCCGGAGAAACCCAACTCGCCAGAAGCACAGGCAGCAATCGAGGCCTGCAATAGAAGCAACGATTACGTCGAAGGCGTGCGCGCGTTCGCGGAAAAACGCAAACCGCTCTTCGTCGGCCAGTAACGTCAATCCTCTTTGGAATTTTCCATGCAACCTCCGTATGCAGTGTTTGTCACCCGTCTCGGTGGCCCCGAAGTGCTTGAGTCGCGTCCGATACCGATGCCGACAGCGCAAGCCGGTCAGGTCGTGCTTGAGAATACTGCAGTCGCGGTGAACTACGTCGACATTTACCTGCGCGCCGGCCAGCCGCATTCGCACAATCCAGAACCGCCGTTTGTTCCGGGCGTGAGCGCAGTCGGACGGGTGATCGAAGTTGGCCCCGATGTCGAAGGCCTGCAGATCGGCGATCGGGTGGCCTACACCAATGCCGGCGTGGGCAGCTATTGCACCCATGTGGCTGTTCCGTCCGATCGCGCCGTAAAACTGCCCGATGACCTAAGCGACGTCAGGATCGCTGCCGGACTGCTGCGCGGCCTGACCGCGCAATACCTGCTCAAGCAGATGCGGCCTTTGAAGCCAGGGCAGACCGTGCTGATTCACGCAGCCGCAGGCGGGGTCGGGCAACTCCTGGTGCAATGGGCCAAGCGGCTTGGTCTGCGCGTGATCGCGACGGTTGGCAGCGAACTGAAGGCCGTCACCGCTAGCGAGCTGGGCGCGGACTTCGTCATCAATTATGCGACACACGACTTCGCCGCCGAGGTTAACCGCATCACTGGTGGCGAAGGCGTGAGTGTGGTCTACGACTCGGTCGGGCGCGACACCTTCATGGGCTCCCTGGCCTGTCTGGAGCCGAAAGGACTGGTGGTGAACTTCGGCACTACCTCCGGTCAGGTCGATGGGTTTGCGCTACAGGAGCTGCACTCCAAGTCGCTATGGGTATGTCGGCCAACATTGCGAAGCTACATCGCCAGGCGCAGCGACCTGCTGGCCATGTGCGAAGAGGTTTTCGCCTTCCTCGCGGATCCAGCGATAAGGCTGGACATTGAAGTGCTGCTACCGCTGAGCAAGGCGGCCCAGGCGCATAGCCTGCTTGAGGGCCGGACCACGCAGGGCGCCATCGTGTTAATGCCCTTAATGCAGAACGTCTGAAAAAATATCGAGTTGGAAAAAAGCCTTTCCGTATGAAAAAAGAATTAGAAAGAATTAGGGTCAGACTGTTCGCAGTAACAGTAGTCAGTCTAGCGGGTTGAAGTCCCGTCCGGGGAATTGTCTGTGCGCCCCGGTAGCATGAGGAAGCGGCGTCGTGGCAACACGGGGTCGTGAGTTTCCACACAGCAAAAGAGCAGGCCGAAACGCAAGTGAACCTAGATGTAGCCTCGTTAACCAAATGGAGAAGCCGACCCTGTAGTCTGAAGGGGAAGGCCGTTGGATGGATGCAATGACAACAGAAATGGCAGCCATCGACTCCCGGGGTAGCAGGGTCGGCATGTTTTGGAAGATTTATTGCCCAGTGCTGGAGACCCGTTACGGTGGTGGGGAGACCATCGACTGGTGCGATAAGGAAACGAAAGCGCAGCAGGCCGTATCGGGAGTCGGAGGGGTTCATAGTACTGCTTGAGACCGAAGGACAACATAACCCCGGTCGAGGGAAGGAACCCTGCTTTGTTCACGCAACCCAAGGGTGGAGGATCAGGGGATATTGCCATGTTGCTAACTGCCCCGGAATACGATCAGGACGCTACAGAGGAAGCTATTGCCAAGGCCAAATAGTCAGGTCACCTGTTGTTACGCCAGCAACATTGAGGCGCAAGTGCGATTCTCAGTCGCACTAACAAACGCAGGATGATCTAATGTGCATGCCTTGGCGTGAAGAACATCGGAAAGCCGTGTGCGGGAAAATCGCATGCACGGTTTGATGAGGGAGGGCAGGCGAGAGCCGGTTCTCTACTCGTGCGCCCGGCAGGGCGCACTTACTTGGAGGTGAAAGTCCTCTACACACCCGGCAAGGGGAAGTGTTAGCTGACGGCAAGGGTGTCGTGGGTGACTGCGAATCTGAAGGAAGCCCGAGGCAAAGCGCTGGCCTGACTCACAGGCAGCGGATATGAGGCGACGCATTGGGGTGAGCAGGCGAGTTTCTGCAAAGCCCGGTACTTGCACAGAACGATGCGGCGTAGATCCGACAGGCATAAGCGTGAAGGTGGGTGCGCAATACCCGGGGAGATCTGCATGGATGCCTCGTGCTACCGACATCGAGAGGTGTCGGGATGTCCATGCAGAAGTCAGCAGAAGGCATAGTAGGTCGGGGACGAAGCGGTACGATCCGAGAAGAATCCTGACCGAAGGCCTGAACATTAAACAACGCGATTAGGACAACTGACCTCGCGCGTAGGCCATGATGCGAGCAGTGCTCGGTGCAGGGCAACGCCGAGACCCGCGCATCGCCCGCGTAGCGCGCCACGATGCGTGCAAAGCTGGTCCAAGGCACGAACTCCATCAATTGGGTGAAAAGCGTCTTGCCAAGATTCATGAGAAATCCCCAAAGTTGTCAACCTAGGGAAAGTACTCGCAAAAAATGAAACGAAATTCAAATCGGCACCAAATAAAACTGGCCGCTAACCCGCGTGGTTATTGGCTTTGCAGCGAAACCGGGCTACGTTGACCGGACACTACTGAATTCAAATAGCAAAGGCCCCAAGGTGTAGCGTCGTGAGGCAGGACTTTGAACCAGAATGCCTTCAAGCGTCAGCGCTTTAAGCAGACGATGCGCGGTGGGCCGCGCGAGGCCCATTTGAGTAGACAGATCAACCAGCCGCATGCCGTGCGGTGCCTGAGACGCAACCAATTGAAGGGCTCGTATGGCCCTGCTGATGGTTTGAGTGCCCGCAACCTCTTTCACACCAGGTAAGTCTGCCGCCATGTACTTGTCGCGGCATTTTTTAAGTCAAAGTTCATGCCTACAGCTTAGTCTAAGACCACGCTGGATGCCTGCACCGCCTTGGCCATAGCATCGGCCACCGTCTTCATCAACGCAGCAAACTCGGCGGGTGTGCTGGCTAGGTCGCCTGCACCAGCATTGGCCAGTGTGAGCTTCATCTCTGGGCTAGCCAAGGCCTTTTTGATCTCTGCACCTATGCGCTCAACGATAGGCGCTGGCAGACCTTTTGGCCCCATCACGCCGCTGTACAAAAGGATTTCCAATTGCACGCCAGCTTCCTTCAGTGTGGGTACATTCGGCGCGGCTGCCACGCGTTTGCCAGAGGTCACCGCCAGACCATTAAGCGTGCCGCCCTTCATTTGACTCACGGCAGGCGGCATGGTTGCAAAGGTAAATGCGACTTCTCCGCTTGTTACAGCCATGGTGGCTGGGGCACTGCCGCGGTAGGGCACGTGCACGGCCTTGATACCCGTCAAGCTTTTAAATGACTCACCCATCAGGTGCGTGATTGCACCGTTACCCGACGATGCGTAAGCCAGTTGATCAGGCTTTGATTTAGCCAGCGCAATCAAGTCTTTCACGTCTTTGGTTCCAGACGCGGTGCTAGATACCAGCATGAGCGGCGTAGATGCCACCAGACTAATCATTGAAAAGTCATTCCATGAGTCATACCGAAGCTTTTTATACGCTGCGGCGTTAATGGCGTGGGTCGTCATGTCCTGGAAAAACAGTGTGTACCCGTCCGCCGCTGCGTTGGCAACAAATGCAGAAGCAATGGTCGTCCCTGCGCCTGCCTTGTTGTCCACAATAACGTTTTGACCCATCTGGGCTGACAAGCGCACTGCCAATGCACGGGACAATACATCGGATATGCCGCCTGGCGGAAAACCAATCACCAGCGTGATCGGCTTAGACGGATAAGCTGTTGTTTGAGCTGCCACAGGTCCCGCGAAAGCAAATATGCAGAGCACAAGGCTTAAAAATTTACGCCGAAATGTTTTCATGATGGTGTTCGATTGATGGTCTGAGAAAGTGGTCAGTCGCCAAGAGCAATTAACCCGAAAGATCATCTTATGGCGGCACAACTTTTACTGTCAAGACATTTTTTATTGATTCATTATTTGGACTATTTTAACAATCGACCAGACGTTTTTGCACCAAGCCTGTGATCTGCCGCCCTTGTTGTGGCATTTTTCGAGAAAGTAAGGGGTCAAAAAATAAGGGGTCGGTCAGGTCTCAGTGTGCCACGACGCACACAACGCAAAACGAAAGGAGGAGGCAAGGCGAAGCGTGCAGAACTTTATTGAAGATGAGGGCAGGCCCCTTTTATTCGCTCTTTTACTTCTTTTACTTCTCGACAGAGCCGCAGAGCGTCAGCTTGTTTCCGAGGAATTAACGCTCCTGCTCGCAGCGTAACTGGCGCTACTGCAGGAGCAATTGCGCAATCCATTGCCTCTGCCATGCAGCGAGCTATTTCTTCCCCGCCGCCTCCGCATTTAGCACGTTGATCGGCTTGCCCGCGGCATACGCCAGCAGTTGCTCCACGCCGCCGGCGTATATGGCTTCGTAGCTGCCTTTCTCGCCGTAACCCAGGTGCGGCGTACACAACGCATTTTTCATTTTCAACAGCGGGTGGTTGGCGCCGGTCACCGGCTCTTGTTCGTAAACGTCCACTGCGGCGAATCCGGGCCGGCCCTTGTTCAGCGCTTCCACCAGCGCGCCTTCGGCGATGATCGGCGCGCGGCTGGTGTTGACCAGCAGCGAGGTGGGCTTCATGCGCGCCAGATCGGCGGCGGTGATGATGCCTTGCGTGGCTTTGTTGGAAGGAATATGCAGGCTGATCACATCGCTTTGTTCAAAGAATGCCTCGCGGCTGGGCGCGGCCTCGAAGCCTTCGGCCTTGGCGCTGGCGAGCGAGCCTTCGCGGCCCCAGCAGATGACGTTCATGCCGAACGCCTTGCCGACGCGCGCGACGCCGCTGCCGATGTGACCGAAGGCGTAGATGCCCAGCGTGTGCCCGTAGAGCCGCGTGCCGACTGTGGAATGCCAGTGGCCGGCTTTGAAATTTTCGACTTCAAACGGAATGTGCCGCAGCGACGCGAGAATCAGCGCCCACGCCAGTTCGCCGGTGGTGGTGTAGGTGCTCTTGCCGTCATGCCCGCCCGCCGACACGAGGATGCCGAGATCGGTGCAGGCGGCGACATCCAGATGGCTTACGTTGCGACCGGTCTGGCTGATGAATTTCAGTTGCGGCAGTTGTTCGAGTATCTTGCGCGTGATGACCACACGCTGCTGCGTGAGCAGCAGTGCGTCGCAGCCTTGGACCTGCGCCACCACGCGCGCCGGGTCGGTGTAGGCGTCGTTGTAAATATTGACCTCGTGGCCTTGCAGTTTCGGATAAGCGCGCGTTTTGCGCAGCGCGTCGGCGTAGTCGTGGATGACAGCGATTTTCATGGGAACCTTGTTAAAAAAAACAAAAATTAGAAAAATTAGGAAAAATTAGGGTCAGACTGTTCGCAGTAACAGTAGTCAGTCTAGCGGGTTAAAGTCCCGTCCGGGGAATTGTCTGTGCGCCCCGGTAGCATGAGGAAGCGGCGTCGTGGCAACACGGGGTCGTGAGTTTCCACACAGCAAAAGAGCAGGCCGAAACGCAAGTGAACCTAGATGTAGCCTCGTTAACCAAATGGAGAAGCCGACCCTGTAGCCTGAAGGGGAAGGCCGTTGGATGGATGCAATGACAACAGAAATGGCAGCCATCGACTCCCGGGGTAGCAGGGTCGGCATGTTTTGGAAGATTTATTGCCCAGTGCTGGAGACCCGTTACGGTGGTGGGGAGACCATCGACTGGTGCGTATAAGGAAACGAAAGCGCAGCAGGCCGTATCGGGAGTCGGAGGGGTTCATAGTACTGCTTCAGACCGAAGGACAACATAACCCCGGTCGAGGGAAGGAACCCTGCTTTGTTCACGCAACCCAAGGGTGGAGGATCAGGGGATATTGCCATGTTGCTAACTGCCCCGGAATACGATCAGGACGCTACAGAGGAAGCTATTGCCAAGGCCAAATAGTCAGGTCACCTGTTGTTACGCCAGCAACATTGAGGCGCAAGTGCGATTCTCAGTCGCACTAACAAACGCAGGATGATCTAATGTGCATGCCTTGGCGTGAAGAACATCGGAAAGCCGTGTGCGGGAAAATCGCATGCACGGTTTGATGAGGGAGGGCAGGCGAAAGCGTGTTCTCTACTCTACCGAATTAAGCACTAACATCGCCCAGCTTGCCACCCCCGTAGTCACCTTGATGGCGTGCACCTGCTGCTCACGCCGGGCGATGCGCAGGCCGTCTTGCGCATGATGATGGCACTGTTCGATACGCTTCGCTACTCAGCGTGAACGTGGGGGTAAATGAACTGTATTGAGGCTAAGTCACCGAGCAAAAATAACTTGAACATTGTCCATCTCGCATACGCGCGCCATGCTGCGTTGCAAAACGCTTGTGTGGCTCGCCACACAAGCGTTTTGCGCCTTGCCTGGCATCTCGTCTGCAAGCGTCCAATTGTCCAAGTTATTCTTTCTCGGCTCCTAAATACGAGACTCTTCAACCGCATGACAGGCAATTTTCACGCCCGCAATCGTCAGCAGCTCAGGCCGCTCGGCGCGGCAACGGTCGTTGACGTGCGGGCAGCGCGGATGAAAGGTGCAGCCGGTGGGCGGGTTCAGGGGGTTGGGCACTTCACCCTGCACCGGGGTGCGGGACCGGCCGGTGTCGTGCATTTTCGGAATGGCATCGAGCAACATGCGGGTGTAGGGGTGCTTCGGGCTGGCAAACAGCGTCTGCTTGTCGGCCAGCTCCACCAGGCGCCCCAAGTACATCACGCCTACCTGGTCACTCATGTGGCGCACTACGGCCAGGTTGTGAGAAATAAACAGATAGGTCAGGCCGCGCTCGCGTTGCAGGTCTTTCATGATGTTGAGCACCTGTGCCTGCACACTCACGTCCAGCGCCGAGGTCGGTTCGTCACAGACCAGAAACTCGGGCTCGGTGGCCAGCGCGCGTGCAATCGAGATGCGCTGGCGCTGCCCGCCCGAGAACTGGTGTGGGTACTTCAGCATGTCCAGCGGGCTCAGGCCCACTGACTTGAGTAGCTCACCTACCCGCGCCTTGAGCTGCGCCTCATCGGTGATCAGGCTGTGTTCTTTCAGCGGTTCGCCCACAATGTCTTCGACAATCCAGCGCGGGTTCAGGCTGGCATAGGGGTCCTGAAAAATCATCTGAATGCGCCGGCGTAGCTTGAGGCCCTGCGGCGTCTTGAACGCGGCGTGCGCGTCTTGGCTGTCGAAGGTAAAGCCGCCACGGGTCGGCTCGTACAAACCCACCAGAAGCCGGGCCACCGTGCTTTTTCCGCAGCCCGATTCGCCCACCAGCGCCAGCGTCTTGCCTTTCTCGATCTCGAAGCTCACACCATCGACCGCGTTCAGCAGCAGACGCGGCTTGCCTTCGAGCACCCGGTTCAACCAGGGCGGTGACACATCAAAGGTCATGGCCAGGTCATGCGCTTGAACCAGTGGCACTCCCACCACGCCTGTCGCTTCGGCGGCGCTCATGCCGGGCTCCCGGCGTGCAGCCAGCAGGCCGCGCGGGTGGCACCGGCGGGCATCAGGTCTGGCCGGTCCTGCGTGCAGCGGCCAAAAACTTTAGGGCAACGCGGATTGAAGGCGCAACCCTGGGGTATGGCGTTGAGGCGGGGCATGGCGCCATCGATCTGGTTCAGTCGGTCCCGGTCGATTGCGATGTCGGGGATGGCCGCCATCAGGCCCTCGGTGTAAGGGTGGGCCGGGCGGTTGATGACCTCATGCACCGGGCCGATTTCGGCAATGCGTCCGGCGTACATGACGGCGACGCGGTCGCAGGTCTCGGCAATCACGCCCATGTCGTGGGTGATCAACATCACGGCGGCGCCGCGTTTCTTGCAAATGCTTTTGAGCAGCATGATGATCTGCGCCTGAATCGACACATCCAGTGCGGTCGTCGGCTCATCGGCGACGATCAGTATCGGCTCGGCGGCCAGCGCCAGGGCAATCACCACGCGCTGGCGCATGCCGCCCGAAAACTGGTGCGGGTAATGCTCGATGCGCTGCTCGGCCGCCGGAATGCCGGTGTCCTCCAGCAGGGCAATGGCGCGCTGGCGTGCTTGCGCCGCGCTGACCGGCAGGTGCGTCAGTATCGTCTCGATCAGATGCCTGCCCACGGTGTACAAGGGGTTGAGCGAAGTCAGCGGGTCCTGGAAAATGGCGCCGATCTTGCGGCCCCGAATGTGACGCATTTGCTCGTTCGGCAGGTTGTCGATGCGTTGGCCTTCAAGCAGTATCTGCCCGCCGCCGATACGTCCCGGCGGCTCCAGCAGCCCGATGATGGCCGCACCCGTCAGCGATTTACCGGCGCCGGACTCACCGACCACGCCGAGGATTTCACCCGGTGCAATGTCAAAGGAAATGTCATCGAGCGCGCGCAGCGTGCCGCGCCGACCCGGAAACTCGACCATCAAATTTTTTACTTGTAACAGGCTCATGGCAGTTTCTCAAGCGAACCACACGAAGTGCGGAGCGTGGGGGACCAATTTCCCGCCGGGCCGCCCCAAGGGAAATTAGCCCCCTCGGGGGGCAGCGTAGTACGCGTAGCGACAAGCGTGGGGGCCATATGTTCAGCGCAGACGCGGATTCATCGCATCGCGCAGCCAGTCACCCAGCAAATTGACACTGAGGGAAATCAACACCAGCATGACGGCCGGGAACACGGTGATCCACCACTCACCGGAAAACAGGTAGTCGTTGCCGATACGGATCAGCGTGCCCAGCGAGGGTGATGTGGGCGGCGCACCCACACCCAGAAAGGACAGGGTGGCCTCGGTGATGATGGCCGTGGCCACCTGAATGGTGGCCAGCACCAGCACCGGCCCCATCACGTTGGGCAGCACATGGCGGCGCATGATGCGCAACGGTGTTACCCCTGTCACACGCGCTGCCTGCACGTATTCCTTGTTGCGCTCAACCAGCGTCGAGCCGCGCACCGTGCGGGCGTACTGGACCCAGCCGGTGAGGGTAATCGAGACGATCAGGACCACCAGGGCCAGTGAATCCGGCGCATTGGGAAACAGCGCCCGGCCGACCCCGGCGATCAGCAAGGCCACCAGAATGGCGGGGAAGGACAGCATCACATCGCACAGGCGCATCAGGGCAGCATCGATCCAACCACCGTAAAATCCGGCCAGCAGCCCGAGGCCGACGCCGATCACGACTGATAACACCACGGACGCAAAACCCACCGCCAGAGAAACGCGCGCACCATACATCAGGGCCGACAAAATGTCGCGCCCCTGGTCATCGGTTCCCAGCAGGTACTTGGTGGAGCCGCCATCGGACCAGGCCGGCGGCAAGCGCGCGTCATTCAACTCCAGTGTCACCAGATCGAACGGGTTGTGTGGTGCTACGAAGCCGGCGAACACGGCAGAAAAAATACAGACAAGGGCAACGACTGCTGCAGCAATCGCCACCGGTGAGGTGCGAAAGCTGTAGCCGATGTCGCTGTCCCAAAGTCGGAAAAGCACGCTGGTCATGAGTTCTTGTTCTTGGTAAGGTTTGATGAACCGCCAGGGCAACACCGTCGTTGCCCATGGAAGATGGACCTCAGAGCCGAAGCAGCTACTGGCAGTCGAGTCAGTGGCCTCCGCTCACGCGCAGGCGCGGATCGACCACAAAATACAACAGGTCGACCAACAGATTGATCACCACGAAGATCAGGGAAATCAGGCACAGATACGCCGCCATCACCGGGATGTCGGCAAAGGCCACGGCCTGGATAAAGAGCAAACCCATGCCGGGCCACTGAAACACGGTCTCAGTGATGATCGCAAACGCAATCAGCCCCCCGAGCTGCAGGCCGGTGATGGTCATGACTGGCACCAGGGTGTTCTTGAGCGCATGTCCAAAGTGGACAGCACGGTTGCTCAGGCCCCGGGCGCGGGCAAACTTGATGTAGTCGGTGCGCAGCACTTCGAGCATCTCCGCGCGCACCAGCCGCATGATCAGCGTGAGCTGAAAAATGGCCAGCGTCACGGCCGGCAGGACGATGTGGTGCCAGCCCTTGGCCGTTAACAGGCTGCTGCTCCACCAGCCCATTTGCACCACCTCACCGCGTCCAAAGCTGGGAAACCAGCCCAACACCACGGCGAACAAAAGAATCAACAAAATGCCGATCAAAAACGTCGGCAGCGACACGCCCAGCAGCGAAATCGTCATGAACAGCTGGCTCATGAAAGTGCCACGGCGCAGGGCCGCGTAGACGCCCATGGGCACCCCGATCACCAGGGCCATCACGGCGGCCACCAGCGCCAGCTCCAGCGTGGCCGGAAAGCGCTCGGCGATCAGGCGCGACACTTTGGCCCCCTGGCGCAGACTCAAGCCGAACTCGCCTTGCACGGCATTGACCAGAAAATGGCCAAACTGAATGAAAAAAGGCTTGTCAAGGCCCATCCCTTCGCGCAGCTCCCGGATTTGTTCCGCTGTTGCATCCTGACCCAGCAGGAATACCACGGGGTCGCCCACATACTGGAACAGCATGAAGGCCACGAAGGCCACCATGATCATGACGATCACGGATTGAAAGAGGCGGCGCAGAATAAATGCAAACATCGGATGGGACTTGAAGAGGGCGGCGAGTGCATCGCGCAGAGGCCGTGATTTTATCGCTGCGCAAAAAATGACCGCCTGAAAAAAGGGCCCACCGGGCCCTTTTTTGGCAGCGTTAATTGACCTTGATCAGTCGCCAGTCAAGCCGGTTGTCGGCGCGGTGGACCACGTCGATGTTCTTCTTCATCGCCCAGGGAATGGCCTGGTTGTGCAGTGGAATGTTGGCGACGTCCTCGTTCTGCAGCGCCAGTGCTTTGGTCAGCAGGCCGGTGCGCAGCTTCAGGTCGGTTTCCTTTTTTGTGCGCTCCACCAGGGCATCCATCTGCGGGTTGCTGTAGCGGCCCACGTTGTAGTTTCCGTCGCCTCCCGCGCCCACGCTGCGCGTCAGCGACTGCAGGCTATAGAGCGCGTCAAAGGTCGGTACGCCCCAGCCTAGCATGTAGATACTGGCCTCGTAGCGCTGGATCATGGGGAAGTACGTCACCAGTGGCAGAGTGCGCAGCTTGGCCTTGATCCCGACCTTGGCCCACATGGCGGTGACGGCTTGGCAGATTTCCTCGTCGTTGATGTAGCGGTTGTTCGGGCAGGCAAAGTCCACCTCAAAACCGCTGGGGTAGCCAGCTTCTGTCAGCAGCGCCCTGGAAACTTTGGGGTCGTAGGGGTGGCGTTTGTGCACCTCTTTGGTCCAACCATTGACCTGGGGTGCCACCAGCGCGCCGGTGGGCTGGCTCATACCGCGCATGGTGACGCGGCTGATGCTGTCGATGTCGATGGCCTGGTACAGCGCCTTACGCACGCGCAGGTCTTTCAGCGGGTTTTTGCCCTTGATGTTGGAGCCGGGCAATTCATCGCGGAACTGGTCCATGCCGAAGAAGATGGTGCGGTTCTCTGCGCCGTCCATGACCTTCAGGTTGGCGTGGCTGCGCATGCGGGCCAGGTCCTGCGGGCTGGGGTCCAGCACGAAGTCAAGCTCGCCGGAGAGCAGCGCGGCGACCCGTGTCGCATCCGACTTGATCGGCGTGTAGATGATCTCGGTCACGTTGGTCGGGTTACTGCCCCAGTAGTTCGGATTCTTCACCATAACGAGCTTCTGGTCCGGCTGCCACTCCTTCACCATGTAGGGGCCCGTGCCCATGGCATTGCGGTGGGAGAAGCTTTCATCTTTGGTCCGGATGTCCTTGGGCTCCAGCGAATTGTTCTTTTCGGCCCAAGCCTTGCTCATGATGCGCAGCTCGGTCAACTGATTGAGCAGCACCGGGTTGGGGCTCTTCATCATGAGGTCGACGGTGGAGTCGTTGACCTTGACCACTTTGTCGATACCCTGGGTGTACACCGCGTAGTTCGAGGTCTTGGACATCGCGCGGGTGAGGGAATAGACAACATCATCGGCCGTAAGCGCTGAGCCGTCGCTGAACTTGACGCCCGAACGCAGGGTGAAGCGCATCTGCGTTGGCGACACCTCGCGCCAGCTGGTGGCGAGCTGGCCTTCGGGCTTGAAGGTCTGGCTGTTGTAGTAGACCAGCGAGTCGAAGATGGCCGCATGCACGCCATTGCCCAGCGCATTGTTTTGCGAGTGAATGTCGAGTGTCGGAATGTCGCTGGCGCTGGACCACTTGAACGGCTTGGCGTAAACGGCCGGTGAGGCCGCGAAGACTGCCAGCGCAACGGCTGACAACAATCCTAGTTTGAGTTTCATAAACTACTCTCAATATAAAAAGCGTAGTATGTCAAAGCGCTGGCGTGGCGACATCGGGGCTTACCCGCTGATGCGGCCCCCCGGCTGCGATCCACGTGGCAGGTTTGAGTGCTTAACATGGCGGCATGACCGGTGCCACACTGCCCCCCCACCCCTTGCCGCGCCTCTCAAGCAGGACGCCGCCATCATCGCCCTGGTTGGGCTGGCCCATGCCAGCTCCCACTTTGCCCATCTGCTGCTGCCGCTGATGTTTCCGGTATTCATGACGGAGTTTGGCCTGAGTTACTCCGAGTTAGGCCTGTTGATGAGTGTGTTTTTTGTGCTCTCCGGGCTGGGGCAGGCCTCGGCCGGGTTCGTGGTGGACCGGCTGTGCCCGCAGCCCAGTTTTGCATGTCGTTTGTACCGGTGGGCGGAAAAACCTTGGGGATCCAGATCACCACATCAGGGAAAGCACGACTCTTGAGGACGCTTTTCGATGTTTTTCGGTGCCATACTTGGCCTCATGCGCTTGGAATTCCTATCCGTGGCCATCCCCGACATCCGCCTCGCCACCCGCAGCGAGGCCGGTGCCATCGCGCAGATGTCGCGCGACAGTATCGAGTTTGGCTTCGGCTGGAGCTGGACGCCGCCGCGTGTGCTGCGCGCTATACGCGACCCCTCAACCAATGTTGCGGTGGTGGTGAAGCGCGATCGGGTCTGCGGCTTCGGCATCATGCAGTATGGCGAGGACAGCGCGCATCTCGCGCTGCTCGCGGTCGAGCCGGTTCGCCGCCACCAGGGGACGGGCAGGCGGCTCGTGGAGTGGCTCGAACACTCGGCGCGGGGTGCCGGTATCGCAGTGATCCGTCTTGAAGCGCGCTCCGACAACCGGTCGGCGATTGCGTTCTACGAACGGCTCGGATACCGCCGCTCGGGATTGCTGGCCGGCTACTACGAAGGCCACTTCGATGCCGTGCAGCTCGAAAAACGGGCGTGGTTCAAAAAGTAACGTTTTTGGGTAACACTGACAATGTGAATTTTGGCTGGTTTGCCTATGACTCAACCGATGGCCACCCGAAAAAGTGTTACCCAGTTTTGAACCACGCCTACAATCCAAGTTCAAGTTGTTTTTATCGAAAATGAATTGAAAGAGGTTGCAGCGATGAAGATTCGAGACATCCGGTTGGGCATGGCGCTGCTTGTTGCTGCAATGGGCATTGCGCTGCCTGTGCAGGCGCAGGAATATCCAAGCAGGCTCATCACGCTGATCGTTCCTTATGCGCCCGGTGGAAGCACCAACACCTGGGCACTCATGATCGCGACCAAACTCCGGGAGAAATGGGGTCAACCCGTCATCGTCGAAAACCGCAGCGGGGCCAACGGCAATATCGGCGCGGCCGCGGTCTACAAGGCGGAGCCGGACGGCTACACGCTCCTGGTGACCGCGCCAGGTCCTCTGGTCGTCAATAAAAGCCTTTATGCCAAGCTCGACTACGAGCCGGAAGCGTTCGCCCCGGTTTCTCTCGTACTGATGGCACCCAACGTGCTGGTCGTCCATCCGAAGATCGGCGCCGCCAATGTCTCGCAGCTGATCGGGCTCGCGAAGTCCGATCCGAAGCGGCTTAACTATGCATCGCAAGGAAGTGGCGCGACATCGCATCTTGCCGCCGAATCTTTCAAGATGCTGGCCGGCGTGAGCGTCACCCACATTCCCTACAAGGGCAGCGGTCCGGCGTTGGTCGACCTTCTCGGAGGGCAGGTGGACATGATGTTCGCCGAAATCAGTACGGCACTCCCGCATATCAACGCCGGCAAGCTGCGCCTGCTCGCGGTGGGCAGCGAGAAGCGTATTGCCGCGCTGCCCGATACCCCCACCGTGGCTGAAACACTGCCCGGGTTTTTCTCGGCGACCTGGACGGGCGTGGTCGCTCCGCCGAGAACGCCCAAGCTCATTACCGAAAAAATTTCTGCGGCGATTGCCGAGGCGATGAAGCAACCGGATGTCGCGAAGCTTGCCCTGGAAGCGAGTGCGACAGTGGTGGCCAGCAACCCGGCGGACATGGCGAACTTCATGAAGCAGGAATCGGAACGCTGGGGACGCGTCATTCGCGCCACGGGCACGAAACTCGATTAGGACGCGCCGCGACCATGATCGAACCGATCTGGAACCAATTTCTGACCGAACGCGACAAGCAGGTCTTCGCTGCCAGCGGTTTTGGCGCACGCCAGGGCTTCGGAAAGCGTCCCGTCCTTCTTATCGTGGACGTGAGCTACAACTTCTGCGGGGACAGGCCTGAACCCATCCTCGAATCCATCAAGCGCTGGCGCACGTCCTGCGGCGAAGAAGCATGGGCAGGCGTCAAGGCCATCGAGCGGCTGCTGGCTGCGGGACGGGCCCAGGACCTACCGGTGATCTACACGACCGGGATTCGCCGCCCGGACAACTGGGATGCCGGAGCATGGGCCTGGAAGAACAGCCGCACCCGTGACCGCGTCAGTCCCCACGGGACCGGTCTGGATGGCGACACGATCGTGGCGGAAATCGCTCCCGAGCGGCGCGACATCGTGATCCACAAGCAAAAACCCAGCGCATTTCATGGCACCCCGTTGATGGACTACCTGAACCTGCTCGGGGTCGATAGCCTGATCGTGGCCGGCACCAGTACGAGCGGCTGCGTGCGCTCCACCGTTGTGGATGCGTTCTCGCACAACTATCGGGTCGCGGTCGTCGAGGAGGGCTGTTTCGACCGTGCTCAAGCGAGCCACGCGATGACCCTGTGCGATCTCCAGGCCAAATATGCGGATGTGGTGAAGCTCGACGAAATCATCGCGTTCATCCAGACGCTTCCCAAGGGTCTGTTCGAGTTGCCGCCAGTTTGAATTCCACCCGCGCGAAGAGGTGGATCGCATCCATCGAGGCTGGCTGCTCCAGCGTGCGCTTGACCTAGTTTTGTTTCTCCATGTGCCACGGTAATGACAGGCGAAAGGTTTGTCCAGCGTTTTCTTGGGGTACAGGGCAGGCCTAGGTGGCCGCGCGTGGCCGCCAGTGCAGCACCCGCGCCTCGATGAGCAGGAATACCCAGTTGGCGCAATAGCCCATGACACCCAGCGTGAAGATGCCGGCGAACATCTCGGGCACCCGGAAGGTACGCTGGTTGTCGAGGATGAAATAGCCGATGCCGTCGGATCCCGCCACCATCTCGGCGACCACCACGACGATGAGCGCGACGGCAAGGCTGATGCGCATGCCGGTGAGGATGCTGGGCACCGTGGAGCGGAAGATGATGGAGCGCAGGATCTCCATCCGGGTGAGGCCGAAGGTGCGGCCCGTGTCGATCTGCACCGGGTCGACGCCGACGACGCCGCTGTAGGTGCTCACCAGGATGGGGAACAGACAGCTGAAAAAGACCACGAACACCTTCATCTCGTCGCCGATGCCCAGGAACAGGATGGCGATGGGAATGTAGGCCGAGCTGGGGATGGGCCGCAGCAGCTCGCTGAGCGGCTCCAGCAGGTTGTACATGAAGCGCGAGGCGCCCATGAGCAGCCCCAGCGGCACGGCGACGAGCACGGCCAGCCCGTAGCCGATGCCGATACGGTACAGGCTGGGCCAGAGTTCGCGCAGCAGTTCGCCATTGGCCACTACATGCCACCAGGAGCCGAAGATCTGGCTGACGCGCGGCACGCTGGGCGTGTTGATGAGCTTGGTCGCGGTGGCGAGTTCCCACAGCAGCAGCAGCGCCACGATGAAGGCGAAACCGATCCAGCGCCCCTTCATGCCGCACCTCCGGCGACGGCGGCCTCGGCGGCCTTGGCGCGCTGCTGCGTGATGGAGCGGTACAGCTGGCTGCGGCGTGCGATGAACCGCGCATCCTCGTGCGAGTTCACGGGGTCGCGCGGATACGGCACGTCGATGGGCAGGTCCAGGTCGACACGCGCGGGCCGCCCGGCCAGCGCCACGACGCGGCTGGAGAGGTACACCGCCTCATTCACGTCGTGGGTGACGAAGACGAAGGTCAGCTTGAGCTCCTGCCACAGCTCGAGGACGAGTTGCTGCAGGTTGGCCCGGGTCAGCGCGTCGACGGCGCTGAAGGGTTCGTCCATCAGCAGCACCTGGGGAGCGCAGGCCAGCGCCCGCGCCAGCGCCACGCGCTGCTGCATGCCGCCGGAAAGCTGGTTCGGGTAGTAGTCCTCGTAGCCCGCCAGTTGGACACGCTCGATGAAGCGCCGCACCCGCTCGGTCCTAGCCGCGGCGTCGAGGTCGCGCCGTTTGCGCAGGCCGAAACCCACGTTCTCGCGAACCGTCAGCCAGGGGAAAATGGACTTCTCGTATTGCTGGAATACATAGAGCATCTCGGGCCGCGGCTCGGTCATGAGCTTGCCCTGGAACCACACCTTGCCCTCGGACGCGGACATCAGGCCGGCGATGATCATGAGCAGCGTCGACTTGCCGCAGCCCGACGGCCCGACGACGGTCAGGAACTCGCCCTGGCGGATGGAAAAGCTCAAGTCCTCGAAAACGGTGAGTTGCTTTCCGACGGACAGATAGCGCTTGCTCAGCCCTTCGACCGCGATGAACGTCCCGCCATGTTCCGCGGGCCGAGGCGGCGCCCCCACTGCCTGATCCGTCAAAGTCGCCGTCCTTACTTCAGCCCGAGCCGGCGCTTCTGGGTCGCGAAAAAATAATCCTCGGGCTTGGGTGTGGACTTCAGCTCGTCCATGCTCTTGAGCATCTCCACCAGTTCGCCCCACTTGCGCAGGTTCACCTTGGACGACCACGCGAAGTGCGGCATGGCTTCGATGAGCTCGCTGGGCAGGCGGGTGTATTCCGCGACCACGCCGCGCGCACGCTTGGGATCGGCATTCATGTAAACGATGGATTCCTCCATCGCCAGGGTGAAGCGCTCCAGGGTGTCGGCATTCTTTTCCGCCCAGGCCCGCTTGGACCAGAACGCGCCGATCGGCATCTCGGGAATGGCGTCCACGTACATCCAACTGATCACGCGGCCGCCGCGCTGCACGAACGTGGTGGTGAACGGATCGATCGCGACCACGGCATCGGCCTGCCCGCGCGTCACCACGTCCCACATGCTCGGGAACGGCACTTCCACGTACTTGATCTTGTCCCTGGGCACGCCGGCCTTCTTGATCAGGTATTGGGCGCTCACGGCTTCCTGCGCGCGCAGCGCGTTCACCGCCACGGTGCCGCCCGCGAGATCGGAAAGCTTGCTGATCTTCGAATCCTTGGCCACGACGATGCCGCCCGTGTCCGGGGGCGTGGCGTGGGCGATCTCGTTCTGCATGACCATCACCAGGTCGAAGTTGCGCTCGTTCGCGACGAGCGCGTAGCCCGGGATGGCCAGGGTGACATCGATGCTGCCGCTTTGCATCGCGGTGATGCCCTCGGCGCCCGAGCGGATGAACACCAGTTCCACATCGAGGCCGTGCTTCTTGAAGAAGCCCTGCTCCTTGGCGAGGTGGACATTGGACAAGGCGCCGATCTTCATGACGCCGAAGCGCACCTTGCGCTCCTGTGCCTGTGCGGGTGCCCCGAGCAGCGCGATGGCCGCGAACAGCATCACGCAGATGCTCAGTATCAATTTTTTCATGCTGATTTCTCCTGTTTGTAGCGGCGGAACATGGGCGCCGCGCCCTTTTCTATGGGTCTATGGGTGAGCCGTCTGCCTGATGAAGTCGTCGGCGATCTCGCCGGCGGTGGTGAACCAGACGTCGCTCCGGCCCTGAAGATAGCGGAAAGCGTCGGCCAGGGCGCGTACGCGATGGGGCGTGCCGATCAGGAAGGGATGCAGCGCGATGGCCATCACCCGCGCGTGCTTCTCGCCGTCTTCGTAGAGCTGGTCGAACTGGGCGCAGATGATACGGCAGAAATCCTCGGGCGTCTGGTGCCGCGCGAGGAATACCGGCAGGTCGTTCAGCTCGAGCGAATAGGGCATGGTCATGAGCGGGCCGCCGCGCGTCGCAAGCCATGTCGGCTGGTCGTCATGCACCCAGTCGCAGGTGTACTGGTAGCCCGTTTCCTTGAGCAGGTCGGGCGTGGCCCAGGTTTCGTTCAGCGCGGGGCTGAGCCAGCCGCGCGGCGCCACCCCGAAAAATGCCTTCATGCGGTCGCGCACGCGCTCGAGTAGCCGGCGCTCGTCGTCCTCAGCCATGCCCGGCAGCATTTCGGCATTGGTCCAGCCGTGGCCCATGAACTCCCAATCGAGCTCGCGTGCCGCCTCGAGGATGGCCGGGTAGTGGTCGCAGACCGCGGCGTTCAGCGCCACCGTGCCCGGCACGCCGAAGCGCGCCATGCAATCCATCAGCCGCCACACGCCTACGCGCGGGCCGTACTCGCGCCAGCTGTGGTTCGGGATGTCCGGCTTGAGCGGCACCGGGTTGTGCCGGATGCCCGTGCCCGGCAACTCGATGGGAAAGTACTCGATGTTGGGGATGACCCAGACGGCGACGCGTGCGCCATTGGACCAGCGAAAGGGCTTGCGCGTGGCGATGGGATCGAACGCCAATCGCGCGAGGGGAGGTGATGCTTCCGCCATTCTTGTTAAGGATAGTTAAGGATAAAGGATAGGAAATTCAACCGCATGAGGCCAAGTATGACACCGAAAAGCGTCCTCAAGAGTATTGCAAAGGCCTGAAATGGCGCACTGTCAGAGGAGAAAAACTGGGCGAAAACTTTCCGCCCAACTTTCTTTGCAAATTCTTTTAAATGTTGGCATAATGGCCAACATGCCAGCCGAACTCATTACCCGTTTCAAGAACGTCACACCCGAAGGGGCGATTCTGGAACTGGTGGTATGGAAAGTGCCAGCGCCGGTGCCACCCACGGAACACGGCTACAAGTACAGCGCGGTGTATGTGGTGGACGGCGTGCGCGTGGTGGGCTTTGATAATGAGCGTGGCAAGGGCGACCACTGCCATTTGGATGGCATCGAAGTGCCCTACACCTTTGTCAGTGTGGAGCAGTTGGTGGAAGACTTTATCGCGGCAGTTGCCGCAAGGAGAGCGCTATGAGCGAACGATTTTTGACGATCACTTTGCAGCCCGACTGGAAGAGTGCGTTGCGCGCTGCGGGCAAGGCGGCCACCGCCGATACCTACCAGGGCGAGGCGCTGAACTTTGAGAGCCCCGGCCACTTCTTCGGGCAACTGTCCGAGAAGCGCTGGGAGATTGTGCGGGCGGCGCAGGGCAAGGGCGAACTGTCCGTGCGCGAACTGGCGCGCGTGGTGGGGCGCGATGTCAAGCGCGTACATGAAGATGTGGGCATCCTGGCCGAGCTGGGTCTGCTGGAGCGTACTGATGGCGGCGGTGTGTTATGCCCCTATACGTCCATGCACATTGACATGTATTTGAAGGCTGCTTGAATCGGGATTTGAAGTGTTGGCTTTTCAAGGCTTCATGTTCTTTTTGATCGTGCTGGCGTTGCGGCCTTTGGCAACGGGTAGCTTGGCAATTTGCAACGAGTACCAAACATCAGACATGTTCGGCCGCTTCTTCTTCTGAGCGCGGTATTCTTTGCGCCAGCCTTCATACATGGCTTCTGTTTCGAGTCTGCGCGCCTCGCGTTTGGTGGTGCTGGGCGTATAGCGAACGTCCGCCGTGGTGGCGTTGTCCACCAGTTGCTGAACCATCACCGTGTCGATCGAGTAGGCATCGTCGGCATAGACAATGAAGTCTGCCAAAGGCAAGGCATTGTTTCCTGCGACCAGAGCCAACTCATTGCTGACACGCAGACACAGCATCTGGCTGCGCTTGTTGCCGGTGGCGACACCAATTTCCCAAAGGCACGCATCGCCCGTTTGCTTGAAGTTGTTTCGGATGCCAACTGTGTCGGCCACAAATCCGCACACCCCTTGCAGGCTGCACTGCCACTGCGTCAGCCGGGCCAGTGGACAGCCGCCTGCTAGAGATCGCCCGTCATAAGGTGGCAAGTAGCGCCAAACGCGCTGGCATCACCCTGAAGCAGACCTTTGCCAAAGAGTGCAAGACCTTGGCTCGCAAGGCCGGCGGCTACGCGCATGCCAAACAGTTCAGACGCATGAAGAGAGTGCTCAAGCGTCAGCGCACCATTCTGGGCGTGGTGCTGCGCGAAGTACAACGCAAGCTCGGCTTGCCTGGGAGCCTACCCTCAAACCCCAAG
>JBCKNC010000023.1:0-27653 GCA_038902915.1 Polaromonas sp. | reverse complement strand
CCCAGCCCATCATGATGCGGCTGAAGACTGACCTGTATGACGTGATGATGGCGGCTACGTCTGGCACGCTGGACAGGATAGAACTGGAGTGGGACAGGCGGCCCGCGCTGGGTGTGGTGATGGCGGCGCACGGCTACCCGTTGTATCCGCGCAAGGGTGATGTGATTCATGGCTTGCCTGTTACTGGAGATGGCGCGGCAGAAGATGCGATGGTGTTCCACGCTGGAACCAGCAGTCAGGGCAACGACACTGTTACGTCGGGCGGCCGGGTGCTGTGTGTGACGGCACTGGGCACCACCGTCAAGGCCGCCCAGCAGCGCGCCTATGAGGTTCTCCAGGGAATCGAATTTGACGCTGCCCAGTACCGCAAAGACATCGGTTACAGGGCCATCAAATCCTGATGCCAAGTGCTGACACACCGTCCGTGCGGCGCTTTTTGCTGGGCTTGCAGGAGCGCATTACCGAAGCGATTGCAGACCTAGACGGCTCGCCATTCCAGGCCGACAACTGGCAAAAAGACCCCGGCGAGCCGCTACAGGGCAACGGCATCACCAAAATACTTGAAAACGGCAAGGTGTTTGAACGCGCAGGTTGCGGTTTTTCGCATGTGCGCGGGCCCAAACTACCAGCGTCTGCCACCCAGCATCGGCCAGAGCTGGCAGGTGCGCCGTTTGAGGCTTTGGGCGTTTCACTGGTGTTTCATCCGCGCAATCCTTACGTGCCGACCGTACACATGAATGTCCGCATGTTGACGGTTACGCCGCCCGCTGGCGGTGCGCCTGTCTGCTGGTTTGGCGGTGGCATGGACTTGACACCTTATTACGGTTTTGACGAAGATGCCGTGCATTTCCACCAAACCTGTAAAGACGCACTACTACCCTTTGGCAGTGACAAATACCCGCGCTTCAAACAGTGGTGCGACGAATATTTTTACCTCAAGCACAGGCAGGAACAGCGCGGCATAGGCGGTGTGTTTTTTGATGACTTCTCAGAGCTCGGGGTCGATCAAAGCTTTGCCATGATGCAGGGTGTGGCGGACGCATTTTTGCAGGCCTATTTGCCGATTGTCAAAAAGCGCCAGGATATGCCTTACGGTGAGCGCGAGCGTGAGTTTCAGCTTTACCGGCGCGGGCGCTATGTCGAGTTCAACCTGGTCTGGGATCGCGGCACACACTTTGGCCTGCAATCGGGCGGGCGCACCGAATCCATCCTGATGTCGATGCCACCGCTGGCGAGCTGGTCTTATCAGCGCCCGGTAGAAGTGGGCTCGCTTGAGGAGCGCCTGTACAAGGAATTTCTGGTCAGGCGGGACTGGGTTTGAAGCCATGAAGCGCATAGGCATGTTTGGCGGGGCGTTTGACCCGCCACATAGGGCACACCTAGTTCTTGCGCAATTGGCAGTCGAGGCGCTTGAACTGGATGAGCTGCACATCATTCCGACCGGGCAAGCCTGGCACAAGGCGCGAACGCTAAGTAGCCCTGAGCATCGGCTGGCCATGACGCAACTGGCGTTTCAGGGCATGCCCCATATGCTGGTGGATGACCGTGAACTGCAGCGCGTCGGGCTGACCTTTACCATAGATACGCTGGAGGCCCTGCAGCTTGAGAACCCCGGGGCGCAGCTCTACCTCATCATGGGTGCGGACCAGTTTTCGGCGTTCCAGCGATGGCACAAATGGCAGGCGATTGCCGGGCTTGCTATAATTTGTATAGCTGACCGCGCACCATCTAGGGATCCTCTGCATAACTCTGGCGAGGCTGTGGCAGTCGGATCGGGATGGGCTGCAAGGCGTCTTTTTGCAGGCAATAGCCCAGCTATTGCCAAGAAAAACAACGCAGCAGACCGACCGAGTCCGGCTGATCACAGACCGCAGGGAGTTATGCAGAGGGTCCCTAGGCCCACCAGTGCTGATAATGATGCCTATTTTGAAGCTTATAAAGGCCTTGAAAACAGGTTTGTAAGGCTTCAAATGCCATTAATGACCACCAGCGCCACTCAAATCCGCCAATTGATGACAAGCAATGCTGGCAAAACTCTTGTAGCCAATACGCTGGTGACAGAGCCCGTTGCGCGTTATATTTCAGCCAATCACCTTTACAGCCTGCCCTGATTTTCTCCACCGAATTCCCTCACCGAACCAAAACACTGCATGACCTCTACTCCCGTCAAAACCGCCAGCACCCTTGAGAAAAAAGATGTGCAGAAACTTCAGCGCGCGATCATCGACGGACTGGAGGATGTGAAGGCGCAGGACATTGCCGTGTTTGACACAGAGCACCTCACATCGTTGTTTGAGCGTGTGATCATCGCTTCGGGCACCTCGAACCGGCAAACCAAGGCCCTCGCCGCCAGCGTGCGCGATGCCGTACGCGACGCAGGATTTGCCAAGCCACGCATTGAAGGTGAAGACAACGGCGAATGGATTATTGTGGATTGTGGTGCCGCCGTGGCGCACATCATGCAACCGACGATTCGCCAGTACTACCACCTGGAAGAGCTTTGGGGTGACAAGCCGATCAAACTGAAACTGGGTGCGCCAGCACCGCTGGTGAAGGCGGCCAAGCCTGAACCGGAAGTCAAGGCAGTGGTAAAACCTAGAGCGGGCGCAAAAACTGGGTCACGAACCGCAGTCAAAAAGACAGTCAAGACATCGGCCAAAGTACCTGCAAAGATGCCCGTGCATGTGCAGGACACAAGCTATGTCGGCAGGGTGGGTAAAACCAATGACTGGACGGCCAAGCGCAATGCAACTGCCACCGCTGCAGAGCCTGCGCCCCGGATGGCTAAAACGGGCAAGCCCGCATTGAAAACGTCGATTGTCAAAGTACCTGCGCCTAAAAAAGTTGCAGCAAAGAAAGCTGCAACCAAACCCGCTGCCAAAAAGCCTGCAGCAAAGAAAACCGCCGCCAAAACCGCCTCTAGAGGCAAATGAGGCTGACGATAGTCGCCGTCGGCCAGAAAGTGCCCGACTGGGCGCAAACGGCTTATGACGACTACGCCAAGCGTTTTCCGCTTGAGCTGAAGGTCGAACTCAAGGCCGTCAAGACCGAGCCCCGAGCTTCAAAAACTCTAGACACCTTGCTGACTGCGGAAAAAGTACGAATTGAGGGCGCCATATCCGCTATGGCGCGTGGCACGCACATCGTTGCGCTGGACGAGCGTGGAACGGCCGTCACCACTGTCGCGCTGGCTGAACGCCTCAAGGCTTGGCAGTTGTCTGGCGACGACGTGGCCATCGTCATCGGCGGGCCTGATGGCCTTGACGCAGGCTTCAAAAAGTCTGCTCATGAGCGTTTGCGCCTGTCGGATCTGACCTTGCCGCATGCCATGGTTCGCGTGTTGCTGATAGAGCAGCTCTACCGTGCCTGGAGCATCACCATCAACCACCCGTACCACAGAGAATGATGCCCCCACGGTTGCTCACTGCGTGTAGCGCCCTGCCCCCCGAGGGGGCCGCTGCGCTTGCGGTCCGGCAAAGCCGGTCCCGCGGCCCTGGCTGGGCTGACGCGGGGATGTGGCCCGCCTCGTGACCTGAAACATGACCGACTTCATTTACCTTGCGTCCCAAAGCCCGCGCCGGCGGCAACTGCTGGAGCAACTCGGTGTGTCCTGCCAACTGCTGCTTCCCGATGCCGGCGAAGACAGTGAGGTGCTGGAGGCCGTGCTTCCCGGCGAAGCGCCGACCCCCTATGTCCAGCGCGTCACGCAGCTCAAGCTGGACGCCGCCGTGGCGCGTCTGAAGCGGCGCGGTTTGCCTGCGGCGCCGGTGTTGTGCTCGGACACCACCGTGGCGCTGGGGCGCCGCATTTATGGCAAGCCCGACGATGCCGCGGATGCCCGGCGCATGCTCGGTCAACTGGCCGGGCGAACTCACCGGGTGCTGACGGCCGTGGCGGTGCAGCACGGCCGCAAGCGGCTGGAGGCGCTGAGTGTGTCGCGCGTCACCTTTGCGCCCATGAGCCGGGCGCAGATCCGCGCTTATGTCGCGACCGGCGAGCCGCTGGGCAAGGCTGGTGCTTATGCGGTGCAGGGCAGGGTGGCGAGGCATATCTCGCACATCAGCGGCAGCTACTCTGGCATCATGGGCCTGCCTCTGCATGAAACCGCGCTTCTGCTCCGGGCAGCAGGCCTGAAACTATAGTTTTCCCAAGACAAAAAATGCAACAAGACATCCTGATCAATTGGTCGCCCCAGGAAACCCGCGTGGCCGTGGTCGAGTACGGCGCGGTGCAGGAGTTGCAGGTTGAGCGCACTCTGGAGCGCGGCCTGGTGGGTAATGTCTATCTGGGCAAAGTTGTGCGTGTGTTGCCCGGCATGCAGTCGGCTTTTATAGACATTGGTCTGGAGAGGGCCGCTTTTTTACACGTTGCCGACTTGATGAGTAGCATTAACAGCCGTCATGCCGATGCTGACGCACCCGCCACGGCAGCCCTGGCAGCGGCATTGCAACCGATTGAAAAGCAGTTGTTTGAAGGCCAGGCCGTGATGGTGCAGGTGCTCAAGGATCCGATTGGCACCAAGGGTGCGCGGCTTACTGCGCAAATCAGCATTGCCGGGCGCTTGCTGGTCTTTTTGCCGCAGGACAAGCACATCGGCGTGTCGCAGAAAATCCCGCTCAAGCAACGTGAAGACCTGCGCCAGCGAATGCAGGCGCTCGCGGGCGACTTGGGCGACCTGGCTGGTGGTTTTATCCTGCGCACCAACGCCGAGGATGCACTGGATGCCGAGTTATCGGAAGATATTGCCTACCTGCGCAAAACCTGGGCGCGCATCAAGGACGCATCGGTGCGGCTTGCGCCTGCATCTGTGCTGCATCAGGACTTAAACCTGCTGCAACGTGTGCTGCGCGACATGGTGGTTGAAGGCACGCAGACCATTCGCATCGATTCACGCGAGCAGTTTGAAAGCCTTAAAACATTTGCAACCGAATTTATGCCAGCGACGCTGCAAAAGTTGCAGCTTTATGGCGGCGAGCGCCCCATTTTTGACTTGTTCAATATCGATGAAGACATTGCCCGGGCGCTGGGCCGCCGGGTGGATCTTAAATCTGGCGGCTACCTCATCATTGACCAGACCGAAGCCTTGACGACGGTCGATGTGAACACCGGTAGCTTTGTCGGTGCCCGCAATTTTGATGACACCATTTTCAAGACCAACCTGGAGGCTTCGCAGGCGATTGCCCGGCAACTCCGTCTGCGTAATCTGGGCGGCATCGTGATTGTCGATTTCATTGACATGATGAAGGAAAACCATCGCGATGCTGTGCTGGCCGAGTTTCAGAAGCAGCTTGCGCGTGACCGCATCAAGACCAATGTCAACGGTTTTTCAGCGCTGGGACTGCTCGAGATGACGCGTAAACGCACCCGGGAGTCACTGGCGCACCAGCTGTGTGAACCGTGTGCCGAATGCATGGGCAAAGGCGTGATCAAGACGGCCCGTAGCGTGACCTATGACATCCTGCGCGAGATCCTCAGGGAAGCCCGGCAGTTCAACCCGCGCGAGTTTCGTGTGGTGGCATCGCCCAAAGTCATTGAGCTTTTTCTCGATGAAGAAAGCCAGCACCTGGCGGGACTGAGCGACTTCATCGGCAAGCCGATCTCGCTGCAGGCGGAAGCCGCGATGGCGCAGGAACAATACGATATCGTTTTAATCTGAATTGCCGAAAGAAATGTTCCAGCACCCGATTCCCATCTTGATGTATCACCAGGTGGACGCAGAGCTCCCAAAAGGCTCGCCTATGCGCGGACTTGTCGTGTCACCCGCCACGTTCTCCAGGCAAATGGCGGCGCTCAACGCACTTGGTTATGGGGGTAAGTCCATGGGCGATTTAATGCCCTATTTGAAGGGAGAGCGTCAGGGCAAGGTGTTTGGCATCACGTTTGACGACGGTTACGAAAACAACCTGCGCTGCGCCTTGCCGATTTTGAGGCGTTATGGCTTTACGTCTACCTGCTATGTGGTGGCCAGTCTTGTCGGTCAAAGCAATAGCTGGGATATTGAACGTGGTGTCAAACAGGTTTCCCTGATGAACGCACAAGAACTACAGGCCTGGATTGATGCAGGTCAGGAGGTCGGATCGCACACCTTGACGCATGCCAATCTTGAGCAACTCGATGAAGCAGGGCAGGCCATTGAAATCGGGCACTCGAAGACGCAACTTGAAGCATTGATAAAACAAAAGGGCGGTGTCCAGCATTTTTGTTATCCCTATGGTGGCTTGAACACCACTGCCGTACAAAATGTCAGGGCAGCGGGGTACCTGACAGCGACTACGACGGTGCGGGGCCGTGTGCTTCAGGGGCAGTCCGATGATCTGCTTTTGCCGCGTGTGCTGGTCAGCCGCACCACCACCTGGATGCAACTATTGCTCAAGTGTTTAACCCGCTATGAAGACAAACGCGGCCGCAGGTGGGCTGGCAACGTTTATACGACATGAAAACGAAACTGGCCGTTCTTTCCCGTAATTTCTCTAGAATTGGCGGCGGTGCTGAAAGCTATGCTGTTTATCTGGCAACTTCCATGCTGGGTGAGTGCGACATCACGGTTGTATCGCAAGGGTTTGACGAGTCTCCTGCGCTTTTTAAGCACATCCCCGTCCCCAAGCTGCCTTTTCGCAGCCGCTGGATCAATCAGCTCTGGTTTAGCTGGTACACCAAGCGCGTCACACGTCACGGTTTTGATGTGGTGCATTCCTATGAGAATGTGACGCACGGTGATGTGCATACGGTGAGCGTAAAAACCGTTCATGCCAGCTTGAGGCAAAGGGGTATGAGTAGACTTCGCATTGCCTTTAGCCCCCGGCTGCTTGCATATTTGTGGATTGAAAAAAAGCGCTTGTGCAGCGCTGGTCATCACAGTGTTTTTGTGTCCCAGTTCGTGCATGACGAAACGCTGGCTATCCTGCCGGGTATAGCGTCGAGCAGCGTGGTTCCTCCCGGCGTAGACATACCGAAGCTAGAGTTTTCTACATTAGAAAAAGCCGCTGCGCGTGAAAGTTTCGGTTTAAATCCTGCGGTTATGAGCGTAGGATTTGTAGGACACGACTTTAAAAAGAAAGGTCTTGGAACCTTGCTCAAGGGTGTGGCGCTTTTGCCATTTGACGTGCAGGTCATGGTCATCGGGAATCCAGCCCAGGCGGAGCGATATACGGACCTGGTTGAGTCACTGGGTAGCGGTAAAACATGCCGCTTTATGGGCGTTGTGCGTGACATGCCAAAGGCCTATGCCGCGATGGACTGCCTGGCACACCCCACCACACAAGATGTGTTTCCGATGGTTTTACTGGAAGCGATGGCTAAACATGTGCCTGTAGTGACCACTACCGAGCCCTATAACAACATGGGAAGCTTGCTGGTCGATCACACGGACGCGATTTTGCTGCCTGACCCTGAAGATGTTGATGGCATGGCCGTTGCACTGAGCCAGATATGGTTTGATAAGGCTTTGAGCCGGACGTTGGTATGCAACGGATTTTTGTTCGCCCAAAAATATAGCTGGGATGTCGCGAAAGCCAAATACTATGAGGCCTATGGCCGGGTAGGCAAAAAGAGATGATCCTGTATGTAGTCTTCAATCCGAATGAAGTCTTCGGTCCAGAATTCACGAAGCCTGGTCGTGTCGGCACGAGAATACTCTGCCTCTTGCGTAACGCCACTTTGAACAATTAGTTGCGGAAATCGCTCCGCAACCATATCAACCAACTTTGATATTTTTGTGGCTATACCGGTACCAATGTTGACGTGGGTGTACCTGAGCGTCGTAGTAGATAAATTCAGCACAATGGACGCCACGTCCTTCACATGAATGAAGTCCCGCAGCATTCGCCCTTCATTGTTTAGAGTGAAGGGCGTAGAGTTGTGCAATGCCTGCCTCAGCTTGCTGAGAATCGAAAACTTGTCATGACCACCATAGGTATTGAATACGCGAAGTATTTGATATTCAATGCCATTGGCCGCGCAAAATTCGGCAACCAGTTTTTCGTTCAGGTGCTTGGAAATGCCGTTGATGCTGATGGGGCAGCACAGGCTGTCCTCGCCGGTTCGCATGTCTTCCCCATAAACCGCGCAGCTGCTGAGAAAGACAAGTCTTTTGACGCGATGCCGGCGCGACGCTTCAAGCAAAGTTGCCGTGGACATCACGTTCGAATCCAGTAGGCGACATGGGGCCAAGCTGGCCGATGTACGCAGGTCGCTTGCCGCATGAACGACTATCTCGGCAGAGGCCAATTTTTCATCAATTTCCGACCAGCCGTCACGGTCGATAGAAATGACATTGGCGTGTTTTTTGGCCATTGCCTGGCTGCGGAACTCTGAACCAAAGTTCCCTTCGGCTCCTGTGAGCAATATATTCATTTATGAGCACCTCTATAAATTCATTTTTCAGGCGAATTGCGTCGTTGGGCGGTACTCGCAGGGTTATTGGGGTCAGACGCCAATTTCATTGCGATGCAGAGCATCGCACCCGGAGGGCGTGCCAAAGGCACGATGAATTTGGACTCTGACCCCAATAACCCTTCCGGTTGCTGCGCTCCGTCCGCCTAGCACTTCATCCTGAGAATCTGAATTTCTAGAAGTGCCCTTATAGTTTTCGGATAGTTCAATCAGGATTTAGTCCAAGTCTGTAAAGATGCGCATAAGCACCATTTTGCGCCAGCAACTGTGCGTGTGAGCCCGACTCAATAATTCGCCCGGCATTCATCATGATGATACGGTCGGCATGTTGAACGGTTGACAGCCGGTGCGCGATGATCAGCGAGGTTCGGTTGGCGGTCAGCCGTTTGATGGCTTCCTGAACGGCCTGCTCGGACTCAGTGTCGAGGGCAGATGTCGCTTCATCAAAGATAAGGATGGGCGCATCTTTGTACAGTGCCCGGGCAATGGCTAGGCGTTGCCGCTGGCCTCCCGACAATTGCATCGCGTTGTGGCCCAGTACCGTGTCCATGCCCTCTGGCAAGGCGGCAACCATGGCACCCAGATTTGCCGCATTCAGAGATTGCATGACCTTGTCGCGGTCAAACGACTGGCCCAGGGTCACGTTAAAGGCGATGCTGTTGTTGAGCAGCACCACATGCTGGCTGACCAGCGCAAACTGGGAGCGCAGTGATGCGAGGCTCCATTGCTTCAACTCCTGCCCATCCAGGTAAATGCTGCCGGAACTGGTTTCTGTAAATCTGGGCAGCAGATTGACCAGTGTGGTTTTGCCGGATCCGGACGCACCTACGAGTGCAACGGTCTCACCTGCCTTGACGCACAAGCTGAGGTGGTCAACGGCCAGTCCAGCGCCAGTTTTGTACAACACGCTGACATTCGCAAATTCAATATCACCCAAGGCACGAGCCTTCACGAAAGTGCCGCCTGACTCGTCTTCCGTAAGATCCATCAGGTCCAGCCCGCGCTCCAGAGCGGCCAGTCCACGCGTGATGGGCGTAGCACCATCGGACAGGCCTTTGATAGGCGCAATCAACAGCAGCATGGCCGTCACGAAAGCGACGAAGCCGCCTACTGTAGTGGTATTTTCCGAGCCTTGCAGCAAGGCAATCGAAATAACGGCGGACAGGGCAATCGCCGCAAGCACCTGCGTGATCGCGCTCATGCTGGCATAGGCGACCGTCGATTTCATGGACAGTCGCCGCAGCGAATGGCTCAGGGCATTGAACCTGTTGGCCTGGCTGGCCTGCGCCCCATGCAGGCGGACATCACGATGCGCCAGCACGTTTTCTTCGACCACATAGGCCAGGTTGTCGGTTGCCGTCTGGCTCTCTTTTGTCAAACGGTAAAGTCGCTTGGTGAGCAATTGGATGACCAGCGCCAGCGCCGGGAAAAGCAGCGACACCACCAGCATCAGCTTCCAGTTCAGGAAGATCAGGTAGCCCACCAGTGCCAGCAAGGTCAGCACGTCGCGCACGAGCTTCATGATGGCGTTGCTCAGGATCACGGAGCCGTTGTAGACCTCGTACACCACGGTGTTGGATATGGCGCTGGAGGTCTGGTCTGTAAACAGTGAAAGACGCGCACTGAGCAGTTTGTCGAACATCGCCTTGCGCAGCGCCTGCAGGCCGTTATTGGTGACCTCGGCCAGCGCATATTGCGCCACAAAGCCGGAAAGTCCCCGGATGGTAAATAGCAACATCAGCGCGAGCGGAACCATCCAGAGTTGCAGTCCGTCTTTTTGAAAGCCTCGGTCAAGCAGCGGTTTCAGTAAGGCAGGGATAAAAGGCTCGGTTGCCGAGGCCACGATGGTCGCGCCTATGGCCAGTGCCCAGGCCCCGCGCGAGGTGCTGAAATAAGGCCATACCCTGGCGATTCGCTGCCAGGTAGAGAGTTTTCGATTTTGCAGGGACGCGCTGTCATCATCGTTCGTGCTTGCTGCGGCCTGTCTGGGGGGGGGCTTTGTAGGAACCCAAGGCAAGCAGCAGCCCCAGCACCACGCAGAAAAAATCGCCAATCAATGCATCGTAGAGCGTTGAGTTGAACAGGCAGGACACCGCCAGCGCAGCCAGCACCGATTGGGCGCTGCGGGCCACCGCTTTATCCAGTCGCCAGGTATCCCTGAATATGGCGCTTAAAAGTGCCATGAAGAGAAGCACACCTGGCAGACCGAGCTGCACGCCCCACAGCAGATATTCCTGGTGCGGGTTGCCAAGGTCGGCGATCTTTTGGTGACCGCCTGGATCCTGGCTTTCAAGCCGATTGAATTCGTTACTCCAGCTGCCAATTCCTGAGCCTTTTAAGGGATGTTCCGAAATAGACTGAATCGCCCTGTTCCAGAAGTGCAGCCTGACACCCGAAGAGTTGCCGGATACAACGTTTTCTCCCTTATCGGAGTTGAAGACCAGAACCTCATGTTTAACCTGTAGTAGTCGAGTTTTAGTGCTTGGCGAGATGAGCGCTGCAGCAACAAGTAGCACAAATGGCAACAGTAAAACAACGACACGCGCACGCTTGGGGAGTGCCCACATCACGGCCAGCGAAATCACCGCGACGGCAACCAGGTACCCCGTCCGGCCACCAAAAATGAAGAAAACGGTGATCAGTGAAACAGAGGCTGCGGTAACTGCTGCCTGCTTCCCATATTTGCCAGGCACCAAGCTCCTCAGGTGCCAACAGATAGCCGCAAAGACACCAGACATGATGGACTGGTCAAGGTACCTTGAAAATACCGCGTACTCGGTTAATGCGATGTTCGACGTTGCCCATGGGACTGGCAGATGGGCGACCAGCATCCACGTACTCAAGAGCGTAAAAACCTGAGCAGCGGCAAACGCAATCAGCGCAATGGTGGCTTCCCGGCGACTCTGGATCAGCAGCGCTATCAGCGGAATCGTCAGCAGCTTGCCATACTTGGCCAGAGAAGCAAAAGCTGAAGATTCGGAAGCGGTGGTCCAGCCCAGGCTGATGGTGAAAGCTGCCAGAACAAGAAGTACGGCAAAGGCTGTCCATTGCACGTTACGGTGTGCATGTTCCGGGTCAGCAACCGGCTTTTGAGACAGCAGGATGGCCGCACCACCAACGAACAAAAATAATTTTGCGATGCTCACAAGAGCCATCGGCAACCCCACAGATGCAGCCGCCATGCACACCAGCAGCAGTCGATAATTGATAGGCTTTTTTTGCAAAATATCTGTAGACGGGCTTGAAGTGGAGTGGTGATTATCAGTGATTCAATGGGGCCAGCCCCGTTTCAAGGGTAGGAGGCGCTCTGCTATGCTTCTTGCGAGTATGGTGCCGTCAGAATGCCCACGCTTTGTGAGCAAAAAACAGCCATTGAACATTGAATTGAACTATGTGAAATGCATGGAAGGCAACCGTTGACAAGTTTGTCCGTCATTGTGATTACAAAAAATGAGTCTCACAATATTGAGGCCTGCCTGCAGTCTGTTTTGTTTGCTGATCAGATTGTGGTGCTGGATTCGGCTAGCACGGATGGCACTATAGAGATAGCCCGCTCTATGGGTGCCGAGGTCAGCATCAGCCCTGACTGGCAAGGGTTTGGCGTTCAAAAAAATCGCGCACTAGATGCCGCAACAGGCGATTGGGTGCTGTCCCTTGATGCAGACGAGCGTGTGACGCCCGAGCTGGCGCAAGAAATTCAAGCGCAGCTTGCACAGGCGCAGGTCAGCGGTCAGTCCGTGGCTTTTACAATTCCCCGCCTAACCCAATTTTGTGGTGTGTGGATTCGGCACTGTGGCTGGACGCCTGACTATGTGCTCAGAGTGTTCAAGCGTGGCGAAGCGCGCTTTAGCGACGATTTGGTGCACGAAAAATTACAGATCATTACCGCCGATATGCCTATCGTGCGGCTAAAAAATCCACTTTTGCACTACAGTTACCCAACCCCTGAACATTATTGGCGCAAGCTCCAGCGCTACAGTCAGGATTGGGCTCGCCAACGACATGCGCGTGGGCAGAAGGCCACAATCACGCGCGCTGCCTTGTCTGCCGTAACGGCTTTTATTCGCAGCTATGTGTTTCAGCTGGGCTTTTTAGATGGCGCTATGGGTTTTGCAGTGTGTACCATGCAGGCCCAGTCAGCATTTGGTAAATATTTCGAGTTGTATTGTTTGGGCCGTGAACATGACAAGTGATTTTTTTTCTCAGACCTTGCTTAAGCGTCGAGCCACTCTCAAGGGTTTGGCGGGTGTGGGATTGTTCGCCAGCTATGCGGGCTATGCCTTTGCACAGTTCCGAGTAGAAGTTTCCGGCGTCGGCTTGACACAAATGCCGATTGCAATTGCTGCATTTCGTGGCGAGGCGCAGGCACCGCAAAAAATTGCTGCCATAGTCACCGCTAACCTAGAACGCAGCGGTGTCTTTCGTGCTATCGATACCGCAGGGCTTGTCGCTGACGAAAGTACCCGGCCAGACCTTGGTACATGGCGGCAAAAGGGTGCCGATGCACTGGTGACAGGCAGCGTGACGCGCCTGGCCGACGGCCGCTACGATGTGCGTTGCCGCTTGTGGGATGTGGTGCGCGGGCAGGATCTGGGGGGCCAAAGCTATGCCGTGACATTGGCCGACTTGCGGCTTTCAGCGCACCGTATTTCAGATTTTGTGTATGAAAAACTGACTGGCGAAAAAGGTATTTTCTCGACCCGCATCGCCTATGTGACCAAGGCTGCAACGCGCTTCACGCTCTGGGTGGCTGACTCTGACGGCGAAGGCGCCCAGTCGGCGCTGACCAGTCCCGAGCCGATTATTTCGCCCGCCTGGTCGCCGAATGGCGCGCAACTGGCTTACGTGTCGTTTGAGTCCCGCAAGCCGGTGATTTACGCCCACGATGTGGCAACCGGCAAGCGTCGGCTGCTGGCAAATTTCCGGGGCTCCAACAGCGCGCCTGCATGGTCACCCGATGGCCGCCAGATTGTGGCCACGCTCAGTCGCGATGGCGGCTCGCAGCTATATGTGCTGGATTCCAGTGGTAGTGAGCCACGTCGCCTCACGCAGTCGTCAAGCATTGATACAGAACCAGCTTTTTCCCCTGATGGCAAATACATCTATTTCGTCAGCGACCGGGGTGGTGCGCCGCAGATATACCGCATGAGTCCGACGGGCAGCAATATCGAGCGCGTGACCTTCACCGGTTCGTACAACATATCGCCAGCCCTCAGTCCTGATGGCCGCTGGCTGGCCTATGTCTCGCGGGTGGGTGGCGCTTTCAAGCTACAGGTGATGGAGCTTGCCGGGGGCAGCGTTGCTCAAATCACCGACACTACGGCAGACGAGAGCCCGAGTTTTGCACCCAATAGCCGCTTGATTGTTTATGCAACCCGTCAGCAAGACCGTGAGGCCCTGATGACAACCACGCTGGACGGTAAGATCAAGGCTAGGCTGGCAGGGGCGACCGGAGATATTCGTGAGCCTGATTGGGGACCTTTTTCACGCTAGTTTTCTTAGGGGCACTTCTATAAATTCATTTTTCGGGCGAATTGCTGCGTTGCGCGGTGCTCGCGACCCTCGCATGAGCCCAAAGGGCGATGCGACACGCGCCTTGCACTTCATCCCGAAAATCTGAATTTCTAGAAGCGCCCTTAGCTGTTATCTGTCAAGTCCTACATCATTTCTACATCATTTCCAGCCAGTTACAGTAACACTCTTATTTATCCATTTTTGTTTTAGCAGGGCTTATCCATGAAACGCATTTTTCTGTCCATTGTCTCGACCATGGCGCTGTCACTGGCCGTTATTTCCTGCGGCTCCAACGTCAAGCTTGACGATGTACCGGTTGAAAACCGCACCGCCACCGCCGTGGGTAACCAGGGTAACCAGGGTAATACGGGTGATGTTTCTGCAAGGGGCGTTACGCCCGTAGCAATTGCCGGACTCAACTCTCTGGCTACCGGCCCTGCTGGTGTGACAAAGGTCATTTATTTTGACTACGACAGTTTTGCCATCAAGCCCGAATTTCAGGGAGCCGTTGAAGCGCATGCCCGCTATCTTGCGGCAAACAGGGCCCGTAAGCTGGCGGTCGAAGGCCACACCGACGAACGTGGTGGCCGCGAGTACAACCTGGCCTTGGGGCAAAAGCGGGCCGAGGCTGTACGCCGTGCGCTGGGCCTGCTGGGCGTTACCGATGCGCAGGTAGAGGCCGTGAGCTTTGGCAAGGAAAAGCCTGCGGACACAGGCTCCGACGAGGCAGCCTTCGCTAAAAACCGTCGCGCTGAAATGAACTACCGTTGAAACGGGTGAAAATCCGTAACGTGCAGACAAGTCAAGGCAGGCACTATGAGCATTCAACAAGTTGGGATTTTTCGGACGCTACTGGGGTTTTCAGTGGCTTGCCTGCTGGCATTCAACGCACAGGCAGGCTTGTTCGATGATGATGAGGCCAGGCGCGCCATACTTGATCTGCGGCAAAAGTTTGAAGCCTCGCAGATTGAACTGCGGCAAAAGTTTGAAGCCTCGCAGATTGAACTGCGGAAAAGCAGCGACGACAACCTGCAACTGCGCCGCAGTCTGCTGGACTTGTCCAGCCAGATCGAGCTGCTGCGTAGCGAGCTGGCCAGAATGCGCGGGCAGGACGAGCAGTTTGCCCGCGAGCTGGCCAGAATGCGCGGGCAGGACGAGCAGTTTGCCCGCGAGCTGGCCGAGGTCCAGCGCACCCAGAAGGATTTGTCCAAGGGGGTGGACGACAGGCTGCGCAGGTTCGAGCCGTCCAAGGTCAGCGTCGATGGCAGGGAGTTCGTTGCAGACCCCGCAGAAAAGCAGGAGTTTGATGCGGCCTTGGCTGTGCTGCGCAAGGGCGAGTTTGCGCCAGCCGAAGCCGCCTTTGCCAACTTCCTGAAACGCTACCCGCAAAGCGGCTACAAGGCGCCGGCGCTGTTCTGGCTCGGCAACGCCCAGTACGCCTTGCGCAATTACCGCGATGCCATGGTCAATTTCCGCGCGCTGGTGGCGACCGATCCCGAGCATGTGCGCGCGCCCGAGGCCGTACTGGCGGTGGCCAACTGCCAGGTCGAGCTCAAGGACATCAAGGGCGCCCGCAAGACGCTGGAAGACCTGGTCAAGGCCTACCCCCAGTCGGAAGCCGCTTCGGTCGCCAAGGAACGACTGGCCAAACTCAAGTAGGCTTGGCGCACGCGAGGGGCAACACCATTGCGTGTTCCGCCCTAAAATCAGCGGGATGGACATCTCCCAACTCAACGCACTCACCGCCCAGGTCCTCTGGGCGGCCTTCATTCTTGCGGCGCTGTTCGGCGCCATTGCACAGCGAACACACTTTTGCACCATGGGCGCAGTGAGCGACATCGTCAACATGGGCGACTGGACCCGTATGCGCATGTGGGGCATGGCGATGGGTGTTGCGATGATCGGGTTTTATACCTTGGCCGCTGCCGGGTTGATCGACCCGGCCAAAACGCTGTATGCCTCCAGCCGCTTTATCTGGCTGTCGGCCCTGGTTGGCGGTTTGCTGTTTGGCTTTGGCATGGTGTTGGCATCAGGCTGCGGCAGCAAAACGCTGGTGCGCATCGGCGCTGGCAACCTCAAATCTGTGGTGGTGTTTGTCGTCATGGGTGTGGCTGCGTTTGCTACGCTCAAAGGCATCACTGCGGTTGTCCGGGTGGCTACAGTAGACCGCGTAGCCATTGATTTTGCAGCTAACGCAGCCTTACCTAACTGGCTGTCTGCGGCTGCTGGACTGAGTGTGGCTGGTGCTGGACTCGTCCTGGCATTGGTGTTGGGGCTGGCGCTCATCATCTGGGCGCTGCTGGGACGCGACTTCGTGCGCTTTGATAATTTACTGGCAGGTTGTGGTCTGGGTGCAGTGATTGTGGCGATGTGGTCGGTGAGCGGCCATCTTGGTCACGTAGCAGAACACCCTGAAACCTTGCAGGAGATCTTTTTGGCCAGCAACTCCGGCAGGGCCGAGGCCTTGAGCTTTGTGTCCCCTTTGGCCTATACCATCGACTGGCTCATGTTTTTCAGTGACAAAAGCAAGCTGCTGACGATTGGCATCGTGTCGGTGTTTGGCGTTGTGGTGGGCTCTGCAATCTACTCACTCGTCACCCGCAATTTTCGTTGGGAAGGTTTTCGCGATGCAGAAGACACGGCCAACCATCTGGTCGGCGCTGTGCTGATGGGCGTGGGCGGCGTGGCGGCCATGGGCTGTACCGTGGGGCAAGGGTTGTCGGGTATTTCGACCCTTAGCGCAACCAGCATTGTGGCGGTAGCGGCCATCGTTGCGGGCTGTGTAGCTGCTCTTAAATATCAGATCTGGCGGCTGGAAAAAAGCAACTGATGAGCGTTACGGAAACGTCCAGCATCTTGTCCGCAGACCTTGACCGTCGCTTCGGCGGCCTCGCTCGGCTTTACGGTAATGACGGCGCAAAAAAAATCCGGGCTGCGCATGTGCTTGTGGTCGGCCTTGGCGGTGTCGGCTCATGGGCTGCCGAGGCCATGGCACGTAGCGGTGTTGCCCGTTTGACGCTGATTGACCTTGATCACATTGCCGAGTCCAACATCAACCGGCAGGTTCATGCGCTTGACACCACGCTGGGCCAGGCGAAGGTCCAGGCCATGCGTGAACGCATTGCCCACATCAACCCCGACTGCGATGTACGCTGCGTTGAAGAGTTTGTGGATGCCGACAACTGGCCTTCTATTGCCGGTCTGGATGGGCATGCTGATGAATCGGTCTCCATCATTGATGCCTGCGATCAGGTCAGGGCAAAAACAGCGATGGCCACCTGGACGCTACAGCAAAACGCCAAAGGCAGTGGCTTGACAAAAATCAATTTTCTCAGCGTTGGTGCAGCCGGTGGCAAGCGCCACGCGCACAAGGTTGACGTTGAAGACCTGGCGCTGGTCACGCACGACCCGCTGCTGGCCCAACTGCGCTATCGGCTGCGCAAGGAGCAGGGCGCTGCACGCAAGGGGAAAATCGGCATCACCTGCGTTTTCAGCCGCGAAGCCGTGATGCAGCCAGCACCGGATGGCGCTCAAGGCGATGGCAGTCTCAACTGCCATGGCTACGGCTCGGTCGTCAGCGTCACAGCCACCTTCGGTATTTGTGCTGCCGGTTGGCTGCTCGGCGAAATTGCCGCTTGAGTTTTTAAGGGTGACCTTGCCCCCGAGAAACGTACTTCTTAGCTGGCATCACCTTCCTCAAGAAAATCATGGCCGAGCATTCCACCCCGGTGCTCGAATCCAAACTGGGACTTTCGACATGGAAAACAAAACGACCCCCAATCACTCAATGTCGAGGGTGTGAAAACCAAATCGTCCGGCTTTGCGGTCAGCAAAGTAAAACTGCAAGGTTTCCTTCACTGTCTTGAAAGCGATTTCGTCCCACGGGATTTCGGCTTCGGTAAAAAGGCGGGCTTCCATGGTTTCATGGCCCGGATCGAAGCTTGTGCTGAGTAGTCTGGCGCGGTAGAAAAGGTGAACCTGACCGACCCTGACGACATTGAGCAGTGTGAACAACTCCTGCATTTCAAACTGCGCGCCGGCTTCTTCCACGGTCTCGCGGGCTGCGCCTGCTGCCGTGGTTTCACTGAGTTCCATGAAGCCTGCAGGGAGCGTCCATTTGCCGCAGCGCGGCTCTATGTTGCGCTTGCACAGCAGTACCTTGCAGTCGCCGTAATCATCGCCTTGACCATTGCCTTCATCCCAGATGGGTACTGTGCCCACCACGTTCAGCGGGTTTTGGTAGTGCACCGTATCGCAAGCCGGGCAGACAGCGCGTTGCCTCGTGTCACCATCATCCGGCAGGCGGTAAACAACAGCGGTTCCACAGGCGCGGCAGTGTTTGAGCGGGGTGATATGCATCCGGCAAGTTCGTCAGGTTTTACTTGACTAGGCGACCTTCACGGTCAGCGTACCCAAGCCAGCAACGCCACCTACCATGGTGTCACCCGACACAACAGCCGCCACACCTTCGGGCGTGCCGGTGTAAATCAGGTCGCCGGGCTGTAGTTCCCAGGCGGCAGACAGATGCTCAATCGTCTCGGCCACGCTCCAGATCAGCTTGGACACATGGCTGCGCTGGCGATCTTTGCCATTGACCTGTATGTACAGCTCGGCGTTGTTCACATCACCGGCCAGCAGGGCAGGTGTGATCGGGCCAATCGGTGCCGAATGATCAAACGCTTTGCCGATGCACCAGGGGCGGCCGGCTTTTTTCATCTCGCCCTGCAGGTCGCGGCGCGTCATGTCCAGACCAACGGCGTAGCCATAAATATGCTTGTGTGCGTCTGCGGCCTTGATGTTTTTGCCGCCAATGCCAATCGCCACAACCAGTTCGATTTCATGGTGGAAATTTTTGGTCAGGTCGGGGTAGGGGATGGTGCCAGTCTGGCCTTCATCCACAACCACAGCGGTGTCAGCCGGTTTCAAAAAGAAAAACGGCGGCTCGCGACCGGTAAAACCCATCTCCTTGGCGTGCTCTTCGTAGTTGCGACCCACACAGTAAATGCGGTGTACCGGGAAACGCTCTTTCGACCCCACAACAGGTACTGAAACCGTAGCGGGGGGTGTAAATACAAAACTCATGACAACCTTTCCTCTCTGTGTATGCCCAATGCCTGATGCACCGGGCGGTCTGAAAAACTGAACAGCACAAAACCCTGCTTCGAATGTAGTTGCGTAGTGTGCCACGACGGGATCACAAAATGGTCTTTGGGGTCAGAGTCCAAATTCATCGTGCCTTTGGCACGCCCTTCGGGTGCGATGCTCTGCATCGCAATGAAATTGGCGTCTGACCCCAATAACCCCATTCCGGTTGCTCCGCGACCCTCGCATGAGCCTCGGCTTCAGGTGTCCTGCTGAACTGTTTATGCCAGAATCATTCGACTTCTTTAAACATCATCATCAACTTGTTGCACTTCGAACTTGAAACCGCCGTGCCCTTCAGACGGATTTGGCCAGCAAAGTGAAATGCTCCACCGTAGGCGGTGCTGCAAAAAACGGCCCGACAATTGCGCGCCAATCGGCAAATGCAGCTGATTGCCGGAAGTCCACTGTGTGGTTCTCCAGCGTTGCCCAGAAGATTTGCAGGATGTAGCGCTCGGGGCTTTCAATGCCCTTGTTGACCTTGTAACCCTGAAAGCATTTGGCTTTGGAAATCACGGTTTCAACACCGCGCTGTATGGCTTCATCAAATGCGGCTTGCTGGCCGGGCTGAATACGGATGTCGGCGAGTTCGAGAATCATTTTTGTGTCTTTCTTTGAATGGACTTTGGAAAATTTAAGAAATTAAATATTGCACAAGGTTACCCGATAGCGACTGCTCAGTGTCTTTATGTGTGCGGCGTTTTAGTAGCTCCTCTACTAAACTCGACATCAGTATTTTCAACTCAGGATTTTTTATGTTGCTAGATGCCGATGACTCCCAACTCGTGCTGGTCGATTACCAGACGCTGCTGATGCCCGCGATTTTTGAAAGCGAACTCGTGCTCGCCAACGCGCTGCGCCTAGCCCGTATGGCCAGGCTGCTGGAAGTCCCGCTGTGGGGCACGGCGCAAACGCCCGACAAGCTCGGCCCCAACATGCCGGTGCTGCAACAGGCGATTGAAGAGGCCGGTGGGAAAATCCTGGATAAAAAATACTTCAACGCACTGGCCGATGGCCTTGGCGACTGGCTGCGCCCACCGGTACAAAAGCAGCCCGCCAGAGCGCCGCAGGGAAACGCCCGCAGCCTGCCCAAGCACCTGCAACGGCAGCAACAGGATGAAGAGCCTGAAGGCCGCAACAGCATCGTCATTGCAGGCTGCGAAGCGCACGTTTGCCTGATGCAAACCGCACTCGATTTGCTGGAAGAAGAGTTCGAGGTCTGGGTCGTGACCGATGCCTGCAGCTCACGCAGCGAGCGAAACCGCGACGCGGCCTTCGACCGCCTGGCCGGCAACGGCGCAGAGCTGGTGACCACTGAGATGGTGGCGTTCGAATGGCTGCGTACGGCGGAGCATGAATTGTTCCGGGATGTGCAGGCCTTGATCAAGTAGTCATCCTGAAGAATTTTCCGCTTCGGACCCAGTAAGGGCGGGCGGCAAGTGCTGAATATTTTGTAGTGCTTGAGGCGCTGGCCACTGGCCGTGCCGGCTGGTGCAAGCCTGTCATCCATAATCAAGAATTCAGCTGCGCAGGATTTTTACAGCTGTTTCACCTTCTGTTTTCTGGAGACACTCCCATGTTCAAGTCACTTCAACTCAACAAATCAGATGCCGGGTTTTCGGCAGCCATCACCGACACCGAAGTCGCGCAGTTGCCTGCCGGTGAGGTACAGGTCGCGGTGGAGTATTCAACGCTGAACTACAAGGACGGACTGGCCATCACCAACCAGGGCCCTGTCGTGCGCAGCTGGCCCATGGTGGCGGGTATTGATGGCGCGGGCACGGTGCTCGAATCCAGCCACGCGGCCTGGAAGGCCGGCGACAAATTTATTCACAACGGCTGGAGCCTGGGCGAAACGCGCTGGGGGCTGATGTCCGAGCGCGCCAGCCTGCAGGGCGACTGGCTGGTCAGGCTGCCTGCTGTTTTCACCACGCGGCAGGCGATGGCGATTGGCACGGCCGGTTATACCGCGATGCTGTGTGTGATGGCGCTGGAAAAAAACGGCGTGACGCCAGCTGCGGGCGAAGTTCTGGTGACGGGCGCCACCGGCGGCGTCGGCAGCGTGGCCGTCGCCTTGCTGGGCAAGCTGGGTTACACGGTCGTCGCGGCGACCGGCAAGGCCAGCGAAGAAGCCTATCTGAAGCAGCTGGGTGCCAGCAGCGTGATCGCCAGAGCCGAGTTGTCGGCGCCCGGCAAACCGCTACAGAAAGAACGCTGGGCGGCGGTGGTTGACGCTGTGGGCTCGCACACGCTGGCCAATGCCTGTGCGCAAACGCGCTACGGCGGCGTGGTGGCCGCTTGCGGCTTGGCGCAGGGCGCTGATTTTCCGGCGACCGTGATGCCTTTCATCCTGCGCGGCATCACGCTGGCCGGCGTTGACAGCGTGATGGCGCCGTTGGCGCTGCGCCAGCAGGCCTGGGCGCGTCTTGCCCTGGACTTGGACCCAGCCAAGCTGGAGGCCATGGTCGAAGAAGTCCCGCTGGCCCGTGCTGTAGAAAAAGCACATGAATTGATGGCCGGCAAGGTGCGAGGTCGTATCGTCGTGAAAATATGAAGGCGCAAGGCACAAGGCACAAGGCACAAGTTAAAAAAACCGGAGACAGGCAATGAACCAGCCATACCCAGAGAGCTACCAGGCCTTTTACCAGCGCTCAATCGATGAGCCCGATGCCTTCTGGACAAGCCAGGCCCAACTCATTGACTGGTTTAAGCCGTTTGATCGCGTTTGCAACTATGACAAGCCGCCGTTTGCCAACTGGTTTGAAGGCGGCAAAACCAACCTCTGCCACAACGCGGTAGACCGGCATGTGGCCACTCGTGGTGACCAAGCCGCGCTGATTTATGTGTCGAGCGAAACCGGTGTTGAAAAGACCTACAGCTTCAAGGAGCTGCATCTTGAAACGCAGCGCATGGCGGCCAGCCTGAAGGCGCTCGGCGTAGGCAAGGGTGACCGTGTGCTGATCTACATGCCGATGCTGGCCGAGGCCGTTTTTGCCATGCTGGCCTGCGCGCGCATTGGGGCGATTCACTGCGTGGTGTTCGGCGGTTTTGCCAGTGGCTCTTTGGCATCGCGCATTGATGATGCATCGCCTAAAGTCATCGTCAGCGCCGATGCAGGCTCGCGCGGCGGCAAGGTGGTGGCGTACAAGCCGCTGCTTGATGAAGCTATGCGTTTGTCAAGCCACAAACCCGAGTCTGTGCTGCTGGTTGACCGCCAGCTGGCAGCGATGGACACCACCCCTGGCCGCGACCATTTGTGGAGCGACTTGCGTGCGCAAAACATGGACGCAAGTGTGCCGTGCGAATGGCTGGATTCAACCGACATCAGCTACACCATTTACACCAGCGGCACCACTGGCAAGCCCAAGGGGGTGCAGCGCGACACCGGTGGTTATGCCGTGGCGCTGGCCGCCAGCATGAAGCACATTTTTGATGGCCGCGCGGGTGAAACCTATTTCTGCACCAGCGACATCGGCTGGGTTGTGGGTCACAGCTACATTGTCTATGGCCCGCTGATTGCCGGCATGGCGACCCTCCTGTACGAAGGCCTGCCGACGCAGGGCATGGACGGCCAGCCGAATGGCGGCATCTGGTGGAGCCTGGTTGAAAAGTACAAGGTCACGGCGATGTTCAGCGCACCAACGGCGGTGCGGGTTTTGAAAAGGCAAGACCCGGCATTGCTTAAAAAATATGACCTGTCGAGTCTGCGTGCGCTCTTTTTGGCCGGCGAGCCGCTCGATGAACCCACGGCGCGCTGGATCAGCGAGGGCCTTAACGTGCCCATCATCGACAACTACTGGCAGACTGAAACGGGCTGGCCGATCATCACGATTGCCAATGGGGTCGAGAAAAAAGCCAGCAAATTCGGCAGCCCCGGCATACCCCTGTATGGCTACAAGGTAAAAATCCTGCACGAATCCACTGGCGAAGAGCTGACGCAGCCCAACGAAAAAGGCGTGGTGGTGATTGAAGGCCCAACGCCGCCCGGCTTTATGCAAACCATCTGGAAGGACGACGCGCGCTTCGTCAACACCTATTGGAAATCAATACCCGGCAAGCTGGTCTACAACACCTTTGACTGGGGCATTCGTGATGCCGACGGCTACTACTTTATTTTGGGCCGTACTGACGACGTGATCAACGTGGCGGGCCACAGGCTGGGCACGCGCGAGATTGAAGAAAGCATTTTGGGCCACGCTGGTGTGGCTGAGGTGGCAGTGGTCGGCGTTGCCGACAATCTCAAAGGGCAGGTCGCCATGGCTTTTGTGGTGCCCAAGGATTCGGCGGTGATTGGCGATGCTAATGCCGCGCTAAAGCTTGAAGGCGAAATCATGAAGCGTGTCGATGGCGACCTGGGTGCAGTGGCTAGGCCATCGCGCGTGCGCTTCGTCACGCTGCTGCCCAAAACCCGCAGCGGCAAGCTGCTGCGCCGCGCCATTCAGGCGGTGTGCGAGGGCAGGGACGCGGGGGATTTGACGACGCTGGATGACCCCGCTGCCTTGCAGCAGATCAGGGAGCGTGTGGCATCGTAGTTTTTAAACCGGCTTGATGATGGAATTCGGAATCAGGTCGTTGTCAAAAATCACCAGTCGCTCGGAAAATTTAAGCTCGTCACCTACACGCGTGAGTTTGTCGATGTAGCGGCCTGCGCACAAAAACCTGGCAAAGGCCTGAACAAGTTTGGGCAGGTTTGGCTAGTTAATCCGGGTGATTTAAACGTCACCGGTATTTTTTGGTAACCTCAGGCCATGGACAACATAGACCTTGAAGTACTCAAAACCTGTTCGCAGTGGTTGGGCGCTGGCTTGCGCTGCGAACTGGTCACGGTGCTGAAAACCTGGGGTTCCAGCCCGCGGCCTGAAGGCTCGATGCTGGCCATTTGCGAAGATGGCCGCGTGGTCGGTTCGGTGTCGGGCGGCTGCATTGAAGACGACATGATTGACCGGGCCAGGCGCGAAGGGCTAAACCGCACGCAGCCCGGCATCGTCACCTACGGCATCACGGCTGATGAAGCTCATCGCTTTGGTCTGCCTTGCGGCGGCACGATTGAACTGGCGATTGAGCCTCTGATCGCAGCTAGCCAGATGAGCGAATTGCTAACGCGTTTGCAGGCCGGCGAGCTGGTGGCTCGGCGGCTTGATTTGCAAACCGGCGCAGTCACGCTCAGCACGGCACAGCCCAGCCAGGCTATGCAGGTCTCCAAGACAGCCCTGGTTACATTGCACGGCCCACGCTGGCGTTTGCTCATCATCGGCGCGGGGCAGTTGTCTCGCTTCGTGGCGCAAATTGCACAAGGTATGGACTACGCCGTGACGGTGTGCGACCCGCGTGAAGAGTACCGGCAGTCATGGGAAGTAGCAGGCGTAGAGCTGGCAACCGGTATGCCCGACGACGTGGTGCAGGCCATGAAGCTGGATGCGCGTTGCGCCGTGATTGCTCTGACGCACGACCCCAAGCTGGACGATATGGCCTTGATGGAAGCGCTTTGCTCCGAAGCGTTTTATGTCGGTGCCATTGGCTCGCGAGTCAACAATCAGAAGCGCCGCGAGCGGCTTGCCGAGCACTTCGACATGACGGAGCAGCAGCTCGACAAACTGCATGGACCGATTGGCCTGTACATCGGCAGCAAAACACCACCCGAGATTGCCATCTCTATTCTTGCGGAACTTACCGCCGTGAAAAATGGGGTAGCTTTGCCGCGCGCTGTGAGCATTGCAGATGCCAAAACGCAAGCCGGGTTGCAGCCCACAGGTGCTGTCTGTGACCTGCCAGCGCAGTAAAAAATGGCTGTGGGTTATTGGGGTCAGACGCCAATTTCATTGCGATGCAGAGCATCGCACCCGGAGGGCATGCCAAAGGCACGATGAATTTGGACTCTGACCCCAATAACCCTAAACCATCCCATAGCCATCATTTCTTGGTCTTGCCACACTTCAGTGGCACAATCTGGGTTGTCTCTGAAGGCTCTTCCTGCCACAGTCGCATCCGCCAATCGGTTCAGCCGTGCTGGTGGAAGGTTAATCAACCAGCCATAACGTAGAAGTTGTGGCCACTAATGTTTCCCCAAGGGAAACGGAGGTCAGCGGATATGAGCAATATTTCGAGTAATGGCTCGCAGTCACCCACGTCTGCATCGTCAATCTACGCCGCCTATAACGGCAACACCTATCTCTTCGGCGGCAATGCGCCGTATGTCGAGGAGATGTACGAAAACTACCTCGCCAACCCCGGTAGCGTCTTGGGCAGCTGGCGCGACTACTTTGACGCACTCCAGCACGTTCCCGCAGTTGATGGTAGTAACGCCAAGGACATTGCTCACCAGCCGGTGATCAATGCCTTTGCCGACCGCGCCAAGCATGGCGGCACCAAGGTGGTCATGGCCACCGGCGCAAATTCAGAGATGGGGCGCAAACGCGTGGCCGTGCAGCAGTTGATTGCGGCGTATCGCAACGTCGGCGCACGCTGGGCCGACCTTGACCCACTCAAGCGCACCGAGCGCGACAAAATTCCCGAGTTGGAGCTGTCTTTCTACGACTTTAGTGATGCCGACCAGGAAACGGTGTTCAACACCAGCAACACCTTCTTCGGCAAAGACACCATGTCCCTGCGCGAGTTGCTCAACGCGCTGCGCGAAACCTATTGCGGCACGATAGGCGCCGAATACATGTATGCCACCGACCAGAACCAGAAGCGCTGGTGGCAGAAAAAGCTCGAATCGATTCGCAGCAAGCCCAATTTGAGCAAAGAAAAGAAGCTTCACATCCTGGACCGCCTGTCAGCAGCCGAAGGCCTCGAGCGTTTTCTCCACACCAAATACGTGGGTCAAAAACGTTTCTCGCTTGAAGGCGGCGAAAGCTTTATTGTCAGCATGGACGAGCTGATCCAGCGCTGCGGCGAAGTCGGCGTGCAGGAAATCGTGATCGGCATGGCGCACCGCGGCCGCCTCAACGTGTTGGTCAATTCGCTCGGCAAGGTGCCGGCCGACCTGTTCGCCGAGTTTGACCACACCGCACCTGAAGACCTGCCAAGCGGCGACGTGAAGTACCACCAGGGTTTCCGCTCTGACGTGATGACACCCGGTGGCCCGGTGCATTTGACACTGGCGTTTAACCCGTCGCACCTCGAAATTGTCAACCCGGTGGTTGAAGGCTCGGTGCGCGCCCGTATGGATCGCCGCGCCGACCCTAAAGGCCTGCAAGTACTGCCTGTTCTGGTACACGGCGACGCGGCCTTTGCCGGGCAGGGTGTGGTCATGGAAACGCTGGCGCTGGCTGAAACCCGTGGTTACTCAACCGGCGGTACGGTACACATCGTCATCAACAACCAGATCGGCTTTACCACCAGTGACCCGCGCGACAGCCGCTCGAGCTTGTATTGCTCTGATGTCGTCAAAATGATTGAAGCCCCTGTGCTGCACGTCAACGGCGATGACCCTGAAGCGGTGGTGCTGGCTACCCAACTGGCGCTGGACTTCCGCATGGCGTTCCAGAAGGATGTGCTGGTTGACATCATCTGCTTCCGCAAGCTGGGCCATAACGAGCAGGACACACCGGCGCTGACGCAGCCGCTGATGTACAAAAAAATTGCGGCTCACCCCGGCACCCGCAAGCTGTACGCCGACAAACTCTCAGCCCAAGGCATGGGCGAGACGCTGGGCGACGACATGGTCAAGGCTGTACGCGCTGCGCTTGATGCAGGCAAAAGCACGTTTGACCCGGTGCTGACCAACTTCAAAAGGAAGCTCGCCGTTGATTGGACACTGTACCTCGGAAAAAAATGGACGGATGCGGGCGACACCGCTATTCCGATGGCCGAGTGGAAGCGTCTGGCCTCAAGCATCACGACCATTCCCGCAACGGTAACGCCGCACAACCTGGTCAAGAAAGTCTATGACGACCGCGCTGCGATGGGCCGTGGCGACAGCCCGGTGGATTGGGGCATGGGCGAGCACATGGCGTTTGCTTCGCTGGTGGCCAGTGGCTACTCGGTGCGCCTGTCCGGTCAAGACAGCGGACGCGGCACCTTTAGCCACCGCCACTCCGTGATTCATGACCAGAGCCGCGAGAAATGGGATACCGGCACCTATGTGCCGTTGCAAAACGTCGCCGAGAACCAGGCGCCGTTTGTCGTCATCGACTCCATCCTGTCCGAAGCGGCGGTGCTGGCGTTTGAATACGGCTATGCGTCGAACGACCCCAATACGCTGGTGATCTGGGAGGCGCAGTTCGGCGATTTTGCCAATGGCGCACAGGTCGTGATCGACCAGTTCATCGCGTCTGGCGAGGTCAAGTGGGGCCGCATCAACGGCATCACGCTGATGCTGCCACACGGCTACGAGGGCCAGGGGCCGGAGCACAGCTCAGCCCGCCTGGAACGCTTCATGCAACTGGCGGCTGATACCAACATGCAGATCGTGCAGCCGACCACGGCCAGCCAGATCTTCCATGTGCTGCGTCGCCAGATGGTGCGCAACCTGCGCAAGCCGCTGGTCATCATGACACCGAAGTCACTGCTGCGCGCCAAGGATGCGGCATCGCCCTTGAGCGAGTTCACCAAAGGTAGCTTCCAGACCGGGATCCCCGAGAACAAGGAAGGGATCATCAAAA
>JBCKNC010000022.1:0-28076 GCA_038902915.1 Polaromonas sp. | reverse complement strand
GAAAGAATATAAAACATCAGGGCAAATATCTGCGCCGTTTGGCCAAATGATGGTGCCTAGCTCAGTATTAACCTTTACTTGGTCAAAATATTCAGGTTCCAGTAACGCAGCAAAAACGCCGGTGTATTCCTTGATAACATTATTCATGTCGACAATTGCATGAATACCGTCCGCGAAAGTCAAATCTAGTCGGCGATTAGGTAAGGGACTGGCTGCGGTGATGTCAATCAAGAACATAGCTCACTTCAAAGGATCAATGGATTTTAATTCAGCATGCTGGCGCGCAAGTTGCCAATCTGCCATCAATTCGTCTTGATGACGACTCGCCCATTTCATAACCAGCCCCATTGCTCTGGGTGGCAATTTACCAGCCAGCAATAAAAATGGGGTCAGACACCATTTTCGCCGTTTGCAGGACTTCACGCAAAGGAAGCAGTGTGAGGTGGTCTGCTACACCTTGGGGGCTGGGTTGTGTGTTTGTCATTTCAGCTCAGTTTCGCCAGCTAATTCAAGTACGCTTTGTTCAAGGTTCAAGGGGCAAGATTGAAGGAAGGTCATTGGGTAATCGGGGTCGGATTCTCATGGCGCAGCCTTGAGCGCTCAGGCCGGTATCTCGCTTTGTCCCAAAGGGCGGGGTCGGGCCGGTAAACCGTATCCGGGTCAATTCCTCGCTGAAACATGCGCTCGAAGGCGTGGTTTCTTTATGGCCTGCTGCGTCTATCCATAGGCTTGTTCCAGCAGGCAGGGCGCGGATGCCTTTGTAGAGGGTGTAAGGCTCGGGCACGTGGCCCCAGAGGTAGAAGACGATGGACAAGGAACCATCCGGCGTGAACATGGGCTGGGCGCCGGCTTCGCTGAGGTCGATGATGGCCAAGCGGCAGTGGGCCAGGCCAATACGACCCATCCCCTCCCCAGCCCTCCCCTTGAAAGGGAGGGAGTCGCCCCCCGAAATCCATAGGCCTTTTCCATCGGGGCCGCGCTTGAGCATGGCTTCGCGGATGCGCAGAAGCTCGGCCTAGTCAACAGGGGCAGCCGAAGGGGAGTAGCTGAAGATGGCTGGGGTTGGAATACGCCTCTGGGTGTGCCCACTCGTCTTCCCATATCGGAAGGGGCTGGATACGGATACCCGTCTCCAGGAGCACGTCGTAGGCGATGTCTGCCATCGCCAATTTGGTAGAGATAAACTTGCCAGAGTGGCCGTGCAGCAGTACGGCAATGTCGGCATCGCTGTCGGGGCGATGGGATTTTCGTGCACGGCTACCAAACAGGATTGCGCCAGCCAAGTCGTACTGCCCCGCCATCTTGGCAATAAAGGCGCGCGCTGCCTGTTCGGTTTCTGTATCGATATCGGCTATCAAAATCTCAGGGTCAGGCCTTACATTTGACATTTTCACCTCCTCTTTTTCGCCTGTTTCACCGCCCGACTCACGTTCAATGCGTAAAGGCCTTGCCATCATTGCTTCCCATGAGGTTACGGTTGATACGGAGTAAAATGATACGGCAGCCATGTCAAATGTAAGGCATGACCCCGTGCTCGCATTCATTACTCTCCCGCCTTGCGCAAGACGCCCCGAATTACCTCGGGCGCGATGCGAAAATCAGTCGTTAGAAGTTCTTCAAACACCGTTGCCGCTGATGGAATCAGGCCGCGTATTTTCGCCATACCAATCACGCCTGCCGCTCCCGCCACAGCAATGCCATGTTGCTGGGCAATCGTGCGTCCCATCCGCTCATCTATGAGCAGCAGGCATTTGCCGTCAGAGTAATGGAGGGCTGCGCGGATACAACTCGCTTCGCCCTCATCAAGGGTGGTGAAGGCCGGGTCGTTCCAGCTCTTTTCAAGAACAGCCAGTGTGCCGTTTTGAAACGCTTCCTGAATCCGAAGCTCCCCTGGCTTCCCTGTGCCGGGAAGTACTTCATCGCGCACCACAGAGGTAAGCCACACTTGGCCGAACAACCCCTTCAGCCACGGCAGCCCATCCACCTGTGCCAAAATAATAATAGGGCTGGCATCGGCTATGACTATTTGAGCCATGTTTCCAGGGTTTCCAACTCTTTCTCGGCATCCCCCGCAGTGCCTTGCACAACAGAAATGCCAAGCCGTGAAAGATGTTGCATGAAGTCAACTAGAGTCATCTGCGCCACTTTGGCGGCTCGTGCAAGCGATAGGCTGCCGTCCCGAAATAGCGCCGTGGCAAGCGCCATGGATACCCCCGGCTTACGCAGCATTTCCTCATCGAAGTGAAGTAACAGTGCGGAGGGATGATCGCGGTTCATCACCACAACCACACCCTTTTCAGCGTGGCGCAGAGCCTCTGAAGGGTTGTTTTTTAGTTCTCTAACTTGAACGGCGTGCATGATCATTTTCTTCCTATACCGTAAATTTCAATGTAGGAACATTGTGTAGCACATTATACAGCCAGAGCTGCTTCTATTGGATGGCATAAAAGGCTTTGGTCATTTCTTTCTTCTAATGCCAAGCAATACCGGCTCAATCTTTTCCAAACAGATCCCGGCTATAAACCTTGCCAGCCACATCGCGGATGTCGTCAGTGGTGCGGTTGGCCACAATCACTTCCACGCCTTTGGCTTTGATGCGTTTCATGATGCCCTAGATGGATGATGCGCGGAAGTTGTCGGAGCCGCTTTTCATCATGAGGCGGTAGATACCGACAATCCTGGGTTTGCATTTGAGGATGTTTTCGGCTATGAAGTCTTTGCGCGTGGTGTTGGATTTGGGCTTGAAGGCCATGCCCCACAGGGCAAACGTTTTGCCCGCCAGCTCGTTCATGAAGCTGGCGCAGGGTGTTTTGAGGGGAATCATCACAAAACCACTACACCGGCTTGCAAAGATGCCTCTTTTAATTTGGCATCCTGGCTGGCAATGGGTATGCCATGGCGCAAGGCCAGCTCGAGGTAAGCGGCATCGTAGCTGCTGAGGCTGTAACGCATGGCCAGATCGAGCAATTGCCGAGGGCTTGGTGTCAAACCAGAGTCAAGTTCTATCGGCAATGCGGCAATGGTGACCACAATCTCTCGGGCGTTATCCAGTGACAACTTTCCCCGCGTGCAAGCGGTCTTGAGCACGTTGGCAAATTCAAGCTGCCACAAAGCAGGAACGATAGCGCGGTCAGTCTCCAGCTTTTGGGCAATGGACTGCGTGTAGGGCGTGGCCTGATCGGGTATATACCACCCGGTGACCACAGAATTATCCAGAACGAAGGGCATTAGTCGCGACCACTTTCTATGGCTTGTGCAAGAGGAACCCCCAGCTCAGCTCCTTTCCCCAGACTGCGCAAGCGTTGCAAAGCCGCCAGCACGCGTTCGCGCTGACCCACTGGCGGTTGGCCAACGGCAGTGAACGAAACAAGCCGGGCGATAGGTTTGCCATGCCGGGTAATGGTGACATCCTCGCCATGCTCCACAGCACTCAACAACTCTGAAAAGCGGTTCTTGGCTTCGAATACGGCAACGGATTTCATGAAGTGCTCCTGAAATTATGGATAGCCATATTATGTCGTTGCTTGCTCAGTCTCACAACGAAAAAACACACGAAAAAAACAGGGTCATGCCTTACATTTGACATTTTCACCCCCTCTTTTCCGCCTGTTTCACCGTCCGACTCACGGTAGCGTAACTCACACCAAAATAATTCCACTTGGTGGCTGCAAGGATACGGTCGGTTAGAGATAAAACAGGTTTGCCTTGGCGCAAGAATTCGGGGCTGAAGAGGATGCATGGATTGCCGCGCTGCGCTCGCAATGACGGGCGGGAACAAGTTGTCGCGCAGCAGGGGGAATTGAGGTTCTTCATCAACTTACCGGTTGCGGCCTTCTTTTAACAGCGACTTTTGCTCATAAGCTGCCGTAGCCAAAGCTGGGGTTGTTGTTTTCGGCCAGGTACTACAAAAACGTGCTGTGGAGTCCGAGCTACTTTGCTGCCTCGTGTGGTGGAGCACCACTGTCCATCGTAAATTGTCGGACAACGCTGAATCCTTCGCGCTCAGCCGCCAGGCTCAAGCGGGCATCCAGGCATACGAATTGCCAGCCTTGCGGCCTGTGCTCACAGGCAAGCAGTGCCGCTGCCAATTGCAGTGAATCGGCGGCGCGCAGGGGGTGGAGCCGCAACAGGCGCTGTGCAACCTGGCGCACGCTGTCCAGGGGTTGCACTTCGTGCCAGGCCGCCTGTAGCGTTGCCAATTGGCCGAGCGCCAGGGTGACTTCTGTCGAACCAAGTTTGGCTTCACGTTCCAGCCTGGCCAGGGCGGATGCGCACTCTACCGAAGTACCCCACCATGCAACAATTTCCGGGTTGTTTTCGTAATAGCTGAGTGCGGACGGAGTACTTGTTTCTTCAACCAGCAGCGGCAGGATTGCAGAGCTATCCCAAAATATCACCGCGCCGACTCGCGTTCTTCCAGCAAAGCCTGGAGTGCGCTGGCGTGTTGCGCTGGCACGGGGGGCGGCGCCAAACGGCAAACCTTGCCATGGCCTCGCCGCAGGATGCCTTTGCGTTCCAGAAGCGCAAGCTCATCCGAGCCGGATTGCCTGTTTTCAGCCGCGACCGGGATAAGCCGGGCGACGGGCCGATCATGGTCGGTGATGAGGATGGTCTCGCCGTGGCGCACTTGTTCAATCAGCGCGCTGAGCTGATTTTTAGTGGCGGATATTGAGGCGGTTTTCATGTGGCCATTATAGCCACAATGCTGTCGGCCGCGCCGGATGCGGACGCTCCGATCCCATGCCGGGCAGGGTCATTGGGTTTTCCAAGGGCACCTTGCCCAGCAATGGTTTTTATAGTCTCAACGATGGTGTCAATTTGCTCACGGGTGAGGCGCATGATGGGCCCTAGTCTTGACCAAACAGATCACGACTGTAAACCTTGTTCGCCACATCGCTCAAATCATCTGTCATGCGGTTGGCCACAATCACATCAGCCATCTGTTTGAACTGCGCCAGGTCGTTGATGACTTTGGAGCGGAAGAACTCCGCCTCTTGCAGCACCGGCTCATACACAATCACTTCCACGCCCTTGGCTTTGATGCGTTTCATGATGCCCTGGATGCTGCTGGTTCTAAAGTTGTCGCTGCCCGCTTTCATGATCAGGCGGTAGATGCCGACCACTTTGGGGTTGAGCGCCAATATGCTGTTGGCGATGAAGTCTTTGCGGGTGCTGTTGCTGTTCACTATTGCCGCAATCAGCGTTTGGGGCACGGCGCTGTAGTTGGCCAGCAGTTGTTTGGTGTCTTTGGGCAGGCAGTAGCCGCCGTAGCCAAAGCTTGGGTTGTTGTAGTGCTTGCCCACACGGGGGTCCAGGCACACGCCGTTGATGATTTGGCGGGTGTCCAGGCCGTGGCTGGCGGCGTAGCTGTCTAGCTCATTAAAGTAGGCCACGCGCATGGCCAGGTAGGTGTTGGCAAAGAGTTTGATGGCTTCGGCCTCGCTGGAGCCGGTTAGCAGCACGTCGATATTTTGCTTGATGGCGCCTTGTTGCAGCAGGGCTGCAAAGGTTTTGGCGCGCTCGCTAACCTCGCCCACCACGATGCGGCTGGGGTGCAGGTTGTCGTGCAGGGCTTTGCCTTCGCGCAAGAATTCGGGGCTGAAGAGGATGCGGGGTTCAGGGGATGGATTGCCGCGCTGCGCTCGCAATGACGCTATGGGCTGGGCTTGCAATGACGCTATTAGCTTGGCGGTGTAGCCTACGGGGACGGTGCTTTTGATGACCATGACCGCTTGGGGGGCGATGGCCAGCACGTCTTGCACCACGGCTTCTATGCTGCGGGTGTTGAAGGTGTGGGTCTCGGGGTCGTAGTCGGTAGGGGTGGCGATGATGACGTAGTCGGCCCCGGTGTAGGCATCTACCTTGTCGGTGGTGGCGCGCAGCTTGAGCGGCTTGGTGCGCAGCTAGTGCGTTAGGTCGGCGTCTTCTATGGGGCTTTGTTTGGCGTTGAGCTGGTCAACCTTGGTTTGCACGATGTCCAGCGCGACTACTTCGTTGTGCTGGGCTAGCAGCACGGCGTTAGACAGGCCCACGTAGCCCAGGCCGACGATGGTGATTTTCATGGGGGGATTAGGCCAAATACCCGGCGTAGGTTTGTTGCAGACCTTGGGGCAAAGCCCAGTGGGGTTTCCAGCCCAGGGCGTTCAGGCGGGTGCTGTCCATCCACTTGCGGGGAGCGCCGTCGGGTTTGGTGGTGTCAAAGTCGATCTGGCCGGTGTAGCCCACGGTGGCGGCTATGGCGTGCGCCACTTCGGCAATGGTGACATCGCTGCCATAGCCGACGTTGATGTGGCTGCACATGGGGGTGGTGCTGGCGGCGTACACGTCGGCAGTCAGGTTCATGACGAAGACGCTGGCGGCGGCCATGTCGTCCACATACAAGAATTCGCGGCGCGGGGTGCCGGTGCCCCAGATGGTGACGCTGGGTGCGCCTGCTTTTGTGGCTTCAGAGAAGCGGCGTATCAGCGCCGGGATGACGTGGCTGTTCTCGGGGTGGTAGTTGTCACCGGGGCCATAGAGGTTGGTGGGCATGATTGCCCGGTAGTCGGTGCCGTGGCTGGCGCCGTATTGGCGGTTGTAGCTTTCGCAGAGCTTGATGCCGGCAATCTTGGCAATGGCATAGGGCTCGTTGGTGGGCTCCAGTGGGCCGGTCAGCAAGGCGTTTTCGGCCATGGGCTGGGGGGCTTGCCGGGGGTAGATGCAACTGGAGCCCAGAAACAACAGCTTTTTAACACCGTTTTGAAACGCGGCATCAATCACGTTGGCCTGAACTATGAGGTTTTGGTAGATGAACTCGGCCGGGAAGGTGTTGTTGGCGTGTATGCCACCTACCTTGGCTGCGGCCATGTAGACCTGGTCGGGCTTTTCCGCCGCAAAGAATGCCTGCACGGCGGCTTGGTTAATCAAATCCAGCTCGGCGTGGGTGCGGGTGACGATGTCTGACGGCTGCACGCCTTGTTGAATAAGGGTGCGCACAATGGCCGAGCCCACCATGCCGCGGTGGCCGGCAACGTAAATTTTCATGGTTTAGTGCTCCGCGCTGACTTGCACGTTAAAGCCGTTTTGTTTAAGCAGGGCGTGCTGTTTGGCTTGGGCGAGGTCGTTGGCGACCATCTCACTGCACATTTCTTGCACGGTGATCTCGGGCACCCAGCCGAGCTTGGCTTTGGCTTTGCTGGGGTCTCCCAGCAGGGTTTCGACCTCGGTGGGGCGAAAGTAGCGGGGGTCTATGCGGACGATGGTTTGGCCGACCTTGAGTGCGGTGGCTTGCACGCTGCCGTTGATGGGGGCTATTGCCGCCACGCTGCCTACCTCATTCACGCCTTGCCCTGTCCATGCCAGTGTCAGCCCCAAGCGGGCGGCGGCCATTTCAATAAACTGGCGCACGGAGTATTGGACGCCGGTGGCGATGACGAAGTCTTCGGGCTGGTCTTGCTGGAGCATGAGCCACTGCATGCGCACGTAGTCTTTGGCGTGGCCCCAGTCGCGCAGGGCGTCGATGTTGCCCATGTACAGGCAGTCTTCCAGGCCCAGGCTGATGTTGGCTAGGGCCCGGGTAATTTTGCGGGTGACAAAGGTTTCGCCGCGGCGTTCGCTTTCGTGGTTGAACAGGATGCCGTTGCAGGCATACATGCCGTAGGCTTCGCGGTAGTTGACGCAGATCCAGTAGGCATACAGCTTGGCCACGGCGTAGGGGCTGCGCGGGTAGAACGGCGTGGTCTCGCGTTGCGGGGTTTCTTGCACCAGGCCGTATAACTCGGAGGTGGATGCTTGGTAGAACTTGGTCTTTTTCTCAAGTTTCAAGATACGGATGGCTTCCAGCAGGCGCAGGGTGCCCAGGCCATCGACGTCGGCGGTGTATTCGGGGCTTTCAAAGCTGACGGCCACATGGCTTTGCGCGCCCAGGTTGTAGATTTCGTCGGGCTGGGTTTCTTGCACGATGCGGATGAGGTTGCTGGAGTCGCTCAGGTCGCCGTAGTGCAGCTTGAATCTAGCGTTTTCAATGTGCGGGTCCTGGTAGATGTGGTCAATGCGCTGGGTATTGAACAGGCTGGCCCGGCGTTTGATGCCGTGCACGATGTAGCCTTTTTCAAGCAAAAACTCGGCAAGGTAGGAGCCGTCTTGGCCGGTGATGCCGGTGATGAGGGCGACTTTGGGGGTAGTGACTGTGGTGGTGTTTGACATGCGGATGCTTCCCTTTGTGTGGTGGGCCAGTTCTTGGTTTGAATGAACTTTAACCCGATAAATCGACGCCCTTGACGGGTACGCGGTCATAGGTGTCTTCAAACCGCACGATGTCGTCTTCACCAAGGTAGGAGCCGGACTGCACTTCAATGATTTCAAGTTCGGTTTTGCCGGGGTTTTCAAGGCGATGCTGCACGGCCTGCGGTGTGTGTTGGGATTCAAGCCGTGCCACCACTTGCTTGACCTGTTCGGCATGGTTGCGGCTGGCTACCAGCAGCGCGTCGGGCGTGTCGATGATCAGCAGGTCTTGCGTGCCCAGGGCCACCACGGGGCGAATAAAAGATTGGTCCTGGCTTGCGCCCACCATGGCTTGGCGGCAGCTTTGCAAAATCTCGGGCGCGTGGGCGTGCAAGGCCTTGATCAGCACCTGGGCCTGGACCAGAAAAATGCCGGCATTCCACAGCACATCACCCTGCAGCGGGCTTTTGCCGTCAATTAGGGGGACAAACTGCTTGGGAAAGCTCTTGCGGCTCAGCGGCCACAGGCGCGTGCCAGAGCCGCCGCAGAGGATGACGGGGGTGATTCGGTTCAACTGAGGGGCAAGTTGACGGACTGTGCCTGTTGCCTCATGCGGCTGCGCACGCCCAAAGCACGATGGGCTGCAACTTTGATCAGGTCGATTTGCCGGGGTGTCAGGCGCATGACGGTATTTTAGGGCCAGACATTCAGTTCCCGAGCAAAATGCGCAACGCATCTTCAACTCGCTTCATATGGGTTCGCGACAAGTCCGCAATGGGCTTGTCTCCCATGAGCCTTTTGTTGGAAATGGTGCGAATTTGATCCACCAACAAGTCGGTTTCACGAGCGCCAAGAGAAGTATTGAGTTTCCCGATTGCAATGCGTAAAGGGAACCCGTCGCCACCTTCATCCCGGTAAATGTCGGTAGTACCAGGGATGATGATCGTGGTTGAATGCTTTGCCTCATTCAACACGTCTGTTTGGATAACCAGGGCAGGACGGTTGCGTTTACCTGGTTCTTCCTTGTGCGTCTGAGGATCGAAGTCAACTTCCCAAATTTGCCCACGCTTTAATTTAGACAAGACCATCTCCAATCGATGCGTCCATGCTTTCGTTTTCGGCAAGGTGACGTACCGAGAGTTGTTTCGAGAGAAAAATCATTCGCTCTTTCATGATGCGCTCATTTTTTTCACGTACAGCCTCACGAAGATAGTCTGAACTATTCATGCGAATGACGTTGGCCATGATTTTTGTCTCAGCCGCAAACTCGTTCGTAGCCCTAAAAGATAAGGTTGCTGCCATATTCAAGACTCCAAAGTATGGCGTAAGTGTAGTACGTTTTTGTAATACGTTCAAGTAGATTTCAGAATTTTAGATTTCAGAATTTCTGTCGGCAGCGCGGTGCGTGGTTTGCGATGATGGGGCGCAAACTCTTGGGCAATCAGGCCGGCGACTGAGGGTTAGCATGGTTTCTGAGGCTGATTTTTGGTGCCATACTTGGCCTTATATGGTTGGAAGTCCTATCCCTACGGGGCCATCGAGTCTTAACGAAACAAAACGCCGGAGGAGGAAACATGTTACGAAGAACAGCGATTGTGTTGGCGGCAGGCGCCGTCATCGGCCTGTGTGGGTCCGCGGTTGCGCAGACCGAAGTGAAGATGATCAGCTTCGGCGGCGGGACCAACGTGTCGAGCTGGGTGGCGCTCGATAAGGGATTTTTCGCGAAGGAAGGGCTCAAGGTGACGCTCGACCGCACCCCCAGTTCGAAGCAACAGATGATCGACCTGATGGAGGGTAAATATCAGTTCGCCACCACCGCCTTCGACAATATCGTTGCCTATACCGAGGGTGAGGGCACGACCAAGTTTCCCAACTACGATGTCGTCGCGATCATGGGCGTGCATTCCGGCATGAACAGCGTGGTGGCGCGGCCGGAGATCAAGAAATATTCCGATTTGAAGGGCAAAGTGGTCGCGGTCGACTCGCCGACCTCCGGCTATGCCACCGTGTTCTACCAGATCGTCAAGGAGAAGGCCGGGCTGGAGAAAGACAAGGACTACACCACCAACTCGGTCGGCGGCACCGGCGCGCGCGTGAAGGCGCTGAAGGAGGGCACGGCGCATGTGGCCATGATCTCTTCGCCCGAAGACATGCATCTGAAGGACGAAGGCTTCACCATCCTCGGCGACGCAGCCGCGGAGATTGGCGCTTTCCAGGGCAGCGCTTATGCGGTGCGCAAGAGCTACGCCAAGGACCATCCCAAGGAGGTCGAGTCTTTCGTCCGCGCCATGGTGGCGGCGACCGATTTCGTCTTCTCCAACAAGGCGGGCACCATCGAGGTCCTCAAAGCGCGTCTCAAGAACCTGTCGGACGCCGACGCGGGCAAGCTTTATGACCGGCTCACAGGCCCCGGCGGGCTCAACCAGCGCGCGGCCCTCAATACCAAAGGCATGGAGACGGTGCTGAAGTTGCGCACGCTCTACGGCGGCGCGGCGCCGGTCTCGGCCGCGAAATATATCGACCTGAGCTATTACGAGAAGGTCGTCGGGAAGTAATTCCATTTCTAAATCATCCCTGTCGTTGTTGTCTCGCCTTGCCGTGCTACAGCACTGCCTGCGGCTCGACGCCTAGACATGAATGATTTGGAAACGGAATAAGTCCCGTCCTGCACATGCAGAGCGCCGGAGCGTGTCAGCCACGTTCCGGCGCTTCTCATTTCTGGTGCTGCCGGACAGGCTCCTAGGCGTACGCCACTGATAGATCACGGATTTTCAGAGCTGCGTTCGGTCACTGTGTATCAGCGGGCGGAGCTCAAAAGTTTTTTCCATGGAGTTTTCGGTGTGGTTCAAAATCGGATAACACTTTTTCGGCTGGCCAGGGCCAACACCTGATGTCACGCATTCTCGTCATAGGCGGTTCGTTGGGCGGTCTCATGACTGCCAACATGCTGCACCGTGCCGGGCATGAGGTGACGGTGCTTGAAAAGGCGGTGAACTCGCTCGACGGTCGTGGCGCGGGCATTGTGACCCACCGGCCCCTGGTGACGGCGCTGGCACGCTGTGGCATCGCGGCCGATGCGCCGCTGGGCGTGGCGATCACCAGGCGCGTGGTGCTGGACCGCAACGGAGAGGCCGTGGCCCGGGCCCATATTCCCCAGGTCCTGACCTCATGGAGCCGGCTCTACGCGCTGCTGTTGGCGGCCTTTCCTGCGGCCCGCTACGTGCAAGGGGCCTCTGTCAAGCAGCTTGGGCAAAGTCAGGATGGCGTGATGCTGACCTGTGACGATGGCCGGACCTTTGATGCTGACATCCTGGTGGCCTCAGATGGCATCCGGTCGGCCGTGCGTGCCGGCCTGGCCCCCGGGGTGGAAGTCAAATACGCGGGGTATGTCGCCTGGCGCGGCGTGTGCGACGAGTCGGTGCTGTCGCAATCGACGCTGGAGTCGGTGTTTGAAACTTTCGGTTTCGGCTTGCCGCCCGGTGAGCAGCTCATCGGCTACCCGGTGGCGGGTGCCGGCAATTCGGTCGCTCGCGGCCAACGTCGCTACAACTTTGTCTGGTACCGGCCCGCGCCGGACGACGGCACCCTGCAATCCTTGATGACCGATGCCGACGGCTATCACCACCCGCTCGGCCTGCCGCCCAACAAGGTGTCGTGGAAGCAGGTAGCGGCTGTGCGGCAGGCCGCTCGTGAGCTACTGGCGCCGCAGTTCGCCGAGCTGCTGGAAAAAACAGCGCAGCCGTTTCTGCAACCCATTTATGACTGTAGCAGCGAGCGTATCGCCTTTGACCGGATCGCGCTGATGGGTGACGCCGCTTTCGTGGCCCGGCCGCATGTGGGCATGGGCGTGACCAAGGCGGCAGAAGATGCGATGGCCCTGACAGACTGCATTGCGACGCATGGCGCCAATGCCCGGGCCCTACAGGCGTTTGAGGCGCTGCGTCTGCAGCCCGGGCAGTCGGCCGTCGAGAGGGCCCGCAGGCTCGGGGCCTACATGCAGGCTTCGGCTTCGTCCGGTGCGACTGTTGACAAGATCGAGCGCGATACGCGCACCGTGATGATGGAAACCGCGATTGACCTTTCGTTGACCTAGTACTGCGACTCGGAAATAAGGAAACATGAAACCGCGTCTTTTCCCGCCCGGTGTTGTTGCTCGTCGTTGCCATAGCTACGGCTATGTCGCCTCCTCACGCCTAGCCGGATGGAAAAATCCATCATTTTCATTTTGTTCCCCTATTTCCGAGTCGCAGTACTAGCCCGAAACCAATCTGATACCGGAATTGGTCCGGACTTGATTCCGGTACTGTCAACTTGTTAGGCGCGGTTGGATACTCACTTGATATTCAACAGGCGCGCCGCATTGCCACCCTGGATCAGCTCCCGCGAAGCACGCGGCAGTCTTTTCACTTGGGCAATCAGGCCAAGTGGGTCTTCCTCGCCCATGTCGTAGGGGTAATCCGTTCCGAGAACAACATGGTCTGCACCAAAACGGTCAATCAGCCGCTTGAGCATTTCAGGATCAAACGTGATCGTATCAAAATAGAACTTCTCGAGATACGAGGACGGTAAACGCTTGATGATGGTGCGGCAGTCCGGCCGCGCGCGCCATGCGTGGTCCATACGGGCCCAGTAATGGGCAATGAATCCACCGCCATGCGCGACCACGAATTTGAGTTTCGGATAGCGCGCCAGCACACCGTCGAAGATCAGGTGTGACACGGCCACGGTCGAGTCGAGCGGGTTGCCGATCACGTTGTTGAAGTAGTGGTGGGTCAAACGGTCAGCCTGGGTGTAGCCGAGGGGGTGCATGAAAATCACCACCCCCAGTTCCTCGCAGCGGGCGAAGAATTTGTCCAATTTTAGGCTCGGGTCCGTCAAATTCTTGCCATTGACATTGGTGCAGATTTCGATCCCACGCATGCCAAGTTTCTTGACGCAATAGTTGAGCTCTCGGATGGCGAGTTGCGAATCCTGCAGCGGTACCGAGCCCATTCCGACAAAACGGTCTGGCCGATCCGCTGCAATTTGAGCGATGCCTTCATTGACTTCGCGTGCCAGTTCGGCACCGTAATCGGCCTCGGTCCAGTAGAAGAATTGGTAGGGTGCCGGGCAGATTGCCTGAATGTCCACGCCCATTCGATCCATGTCCTTGAGCCGCTCGGTCACTCCGGAGAGTTTGGGCGCCCGTGTCTTCATCTGCTTGACATTGGTTTCACGGGTCAAATCGTCGGCGAAAACGGTCGTCGGGTCGTACTGGCCCAGATTGAGGTGGGCGGTCTTGGCGTTGACGGTCGGGTTCAGATAGTGGCAATGCAGGTCAACCACCTTGGATTTACCGCGGCTGCTTTTGGCGACCGGGCGCGACATTTTGGCAGTGGCACTGGCCACGGTTGCAGCAGCAGAACGAGCCGCCCCATGCTTGTGCAGCGGGTCGGCGCAGGTGGGTGAACAGGTATAGAACACGTACGCTCCTTGAAGGGTTTTGCTATGCAGCTCTGCGCCCATGACTGCCTTCCATTGTTTATCTCATGATAACTTATGAGGTACATTCGGGTAAAGCTGAAAAGCAAGCCCCCGTTGCGGGATGCAACGGTTGACCTCTTGGAGAGAATTCATGCATATCGGAATTGCCGGAACCGGAAAAATGGGCAGTGCAATCGCGAAAAGACTGCTCTCATTGAAGCATCAGGTCAGCGTCTGGAATCGCACACCTGAACGCGCCCGGTCTTTGCTGGACATGGGCGCCGGCTGGGCCGAGTCTCCTCAGGATTTGGCGGGCCTGACGGACCTGGTCATCACGATGCTGATAGACGAGCAGGCTCTCGATCAAGTGTATTTCGGTCCTCGCGGATTGCTGTCGGGACCCGTCGACGACAAGCTTTTCATCGACATGAGCACCGTCAAGCCAGCCAAGCAACAGGAAATTGGCGCTCGTGTGGCAGCTGCGCGCGCCAATTACCTGGAGTGCCCGGTGGGCGGCAGCGTCGGTCCAGCGCAAGAAGGCAAATTGCTGGGTTTCGTCGGCGGCTCCGAGGCCGACCTCGCCAGGGCGCGGGGCATTCTTGATCAGCTTTGCCGCCGCGTCGAGCATGTTGGACCGCTTGGCGCGGGAGCGACGATGAAGCTTGCGATCAATCTGCCGCTGATGGTGTATTGGCAGACACTGGGCGAAGCCCTGTCGCTGATCCAACCGCTCGGGCTCGACCCCAAGCGGGTCATCGATATTTTTTCAGAGACCTCCGGCGGCCCCAACATGCTGAAGGTGCGTGGAGGCATGATCGCTCAGGCCCTGGCCGGCGCCAGCAGCGAACAGGTCACCGTCAACGTAGCCACCATGCGCAAAGACGTGCGCGCCATGCTGGATCAAGCAGCGCTTCTGCATGTCAAGCTGCCGGTGACCGCCCTTGCGCTCAAATCCTTCGATCAGGCGGCCGGCAAGGGCCTGGACTCGGCCGATTGCACCCAGCTTCTGGTCTGGTGGCTGGGCGAAGGGGGCAAGGCCTGATGCTGCGGCGTCAGGGGGGTGCGTTAAGCATAGGGTATGCGAGTCTGGTTATTTAGCAAACGATCATATAGACTGAATATGAAAATGCTTCCTGGTCATCTGATCCAGGTGCAAAATGTCGAACGCCAACCCATCAAAAAGGAGTGATCCGATGAGACAAGTCTTTCAATTCCGTAGGTATTTTCAGCGTTTGCTGCTGGCCAGCTTGAGCCTCTGCATTTATCCGTTTGCGGTTCAGGCCCAGCCCTTCCCCTCCAAACCCGTCAAGTTCCTTGTGACCTATCCTGCTGGAGGCAGCTCGGACCTGATGGCGCGCATCATGGGCCAGAAGCTCAGCGAAGTCTGGGGTCAGCCCGTGGTGATTGAAAGCAAACCCGGTGCTGCCGGATCGATTGGCATGGAGTATGCGGCAAGGCAGCCAGCCGATGGCTACACATTTGTGATCGGCAATCTCGGGCCCGTATCGGTCAATCCGCTGATCTCCAAGGTTCCCTACAGCATGGAGAAGGATTTCATCGCGGTTGCATTGACAGCAACCGGGCCGAACATTCTCGTGGTGCCGGAAAAATCACCCTTCAAAACACTCGCAGACCTGCTCGCTGCAGCCCGCGCCAAACCGGGGGCGCTTAGTTTCGGCACCAGCGGCCCCGGCAGCATGTCGCACCTCGCTGGCGAAATGATCATGCTCCAGGCCAAGGTCAAAATGCTGGGTGTCCCCTACAAGGGCGGCGTCCTGGCCGTCAATGATTTGCTTGCTGGCCACCTCGACATGATGGTTTCGGATGCCCTGCCGGTATCCCAGTTCATCAAGACGGGCAAGTTGCGCGCCCTGGCACTTACTAGCGGTAAGCGCTCCCCCATGTCACCCGATATTCCCACGTTTGCGGAGGCCGGCTTGCCTGGACTCGTCGCGGAAAACTGGTGGGGGATTTTTCTGCCCGCAGGTACGCCCAAGGCCGTGGTGGACAACTACCACGCCGCCCTCGTCAAGGTGATGGCGGACCCTGATCTCAAGGTACGGTTTGCCGGGCTGGGTGTGGAGGCCATGGCCAGCACGCAGAATGAGTTCCGGGCATTTTTGGCCTCAGAACATGCCAAGTACGCCAAGCTGGTTGCCGACAACAACATCAAAGGCGAGTGAGAATAGGGCAAATTTTGGAGGGCTAGGAAAAATGAGCGAAGAAGGACTGTCCAGCCGGCGTGTTGCCTACAGTGCCATTGTCGATCGTCCCCAGCTGAAGGTTCCCGATGGCGGGCGCATGCTGGTCTGGGTCATCGTCAATGTCGAGCACTGGAGCATGGAGCGGGCGATGCCGCGCACGGTACTGAGCCCGCCGATGGGGCAGCCTTTGCAACCCGACCTTCCGAACTGGGCCTGGCATGAATACGGCATGCGCGTGGGTTTCTGGCGCATCCATGATGTGCTCAGAAACCTGGGCATTGTTCCAACCCTGGCCATCAATGGTGTGGTGTGCGAAAGCTATCCGCGCGTCGCCCGGGCGGCCCTGGAGTCTGGCTGGGAATTCATGGGACACGGTTACGTGCAGGGACCGATGCACTCGGTGGCGAACCAGCGCGAGGCCATCGTCCAGACAGTGAACGCGATCAAGGCCTTTACCGGACAGGCGCCGCGCGGATGGGAAAGCCCGGGTCTGACGGAAACCAGCCAGACCATCGACTATCTGGCCGAGGCCGGAATCGAATACGTGGCCGATTGGGTGTTTGATGACCAGCCCGTGTGGATTCCCGCCACACCACGGCCGGTTCTTTCCGTGCCCTACAGTGTGGAGATCAACGATATTCCGATGATGCTGCTGCAGAACCACAGCGCCTCGGAATTCTATGATCGCGGCGTCGCGCAAATCGACCGCCTCTGGCAGGAAAGCGAAACCATTCCCCGTGTGATGGCGATCAGCGTTCATCCCTATATCACCGGTGCGCCGCACCGTATCGCCATGTTCGAACAACTGCTGTCCTATGTGAAGTCCAAGCCCGGTGTCGTGATTCAGACGGGCGCGGACATCAACGACTGGTACCGGTCCCAGGTTCCCGCACCTGTATGACGGCGGTGAAGACAAAAGCCGCCGGCAAATCGAAGGCCAAGGTGCTGGCGACCCCACCCAAGGTGAAGACTCGCATGTCGCCAGCAGAGCGCGAGCGGCAAATCATCGATGGAGCCATTTCCTATTTCGCGGAAGTTGGCTTTTCCGGCCAGACCCGTGAACTTTCCAAAAGACTGGGCATTACCCAGCCCCTGTTGTACCGCTACTTTTCGAACAAACAGGCGCTGATTGACCGTGTGTACCAGACGGTATTCGAAGGGCGCTGGAATCCAGCATGGATCGCCTTGCTCAAAGACCGTTCGGTGCCTTTTCGTGAACGCCTGATCGAGTTCTACAAACAATATTCCGAGGCTACCTACCGACCTGACTGGATCCGCATCTACATGTATGCCGGGCTCTCGAGTCCGACCCTGAATCAGCGCTACATCAAGCTCATCAGACGCGAGTTGCTGCCCGTGTACTGCCGCGAGTTACGTCACTATTGCGGCCTTCAGGATCTTGACGAAAAGGTGTCAGACGAAGAAATGGAGTTTGTCTGGAGCTTGCATGGCGGAATTTTTTATTCTGCGGTGCGGCACCATGTCTACAAGATACGCATGACCGTCGGCTTCATGAACCTGGTCGGGTTTGCGGTGGACAATTTTCTGGCCGGTGCCCAAACAACCTATCCACGGCTGATCGTCGCCGTCGCCAGCAGCGCAAAAGTGCCAATCCAGAAAAGCAGAAACTCCCGCCCACTCTGATCCGGGCTCCCAACTCGCGTCACTTGCTGGTTTTGCGCAGGCTCGCTTTTTTGGGTTTTTTCCTGGCTACAGGAGCGCCCACCAGGCGCTCAAGAACGGCATAGACAGCAGCCGTGTCATCCATGCCATGCCCGAGCGCCATGGCGGCGTTGTAGATCGGCATGCAGGTCGAAAAAAGTGGCGCCGGTGTATTCGTGGCCTGTAAAGCATCGTTGATCAGGCGCATGTCTTTTTGCCAGGTTGACACCTTCATGGTGGCCTTATCCCAAGAGCGATCCACCATGGCTGGGCCACGCACCTGGAACATGCGCGAGCCTCCAGCACCGTCAGCCACCACCTTGACCACCATTGCCGCGTCAAGTCCGGAGCGCACGCCCATCAAAATAGCCTCAGCGGTGGAAACATTGTGAATCGCCACCAGCAGGTTAGCCACCAACTTCATGCGTATGCCGTTACCAAACACACCCACGTCATAGCGCACGCGTGCAAAACCGTCGAATACCGGCGCGAACGACTGGATCGCCTTGGCATCACCGCTGGCGTAGACCGCGAGGTCGCGCGTGATCGCCTGCGCGCCGGTTCCCGACAACGGGCAATCGAGTAGGGTAATGCCGTGCTTCGACAGCACATCCCTGGCACGTATTTTTGCAGTCTCCGGGAGCGTGCTGGTTTCCGCCACGACCAGGCCTTTGGATTTTGACGCCATCAGCTCGGCACAGACCTGATCAAGCGCCGCTTCACTGGGCAGCGACAGCACGATGTGGCGACACTGTCGCGCAACTTCTTCGATGCCACCGCAGGCGTGGCCACCAGCCTTTTTTAGCCGCGTACGGGCCTTGGCAACCGGGTCATAACCAAAGACCTGGAATCCCGCCTTGACCAGATTGGCCGCCATGGCGGACCCCATGATCCCGAGACCGATGACGCCGACGCTAGTCGTATTTTTAACAGAAGCAGCATGCATGAGAGGCAACCTAAACAGGAGTTATTGATAGCGCAGGAAGATCATCGCCAGACCGCCTCTGGCGATGTTTTGAAAAATGGTTATTCGCTTACTGACCAATAGCCGCATTCACTCGTGGCATCACCTGCTCGGCCATCAGCTGCATGGAGCGCTTGCCCAGGGCCGGGTCCACCCAGTCGTGACAGGCATAAAGCAAGGTGCCAAAGTCGCCCACATGCTCACGGAATGCGAGCAGCTGGTCCACCACCGAGTCCACCGTGCCGGCAATCACCAGGCGTTGCGTTACATACTCGGGCGTGATGGCGGTATCGGGCATGGCCGGATCGGTCTTGAACAGGTTGCCGCGGCCGCCTGCACCCACGAGCTTGCGCACCAGCTGCTTGAAGTAGAAGTGATACGGGCCTTGTGCCTCATGGGCATAGCGCCGCGCGGTGGCTTCGTCGTCCGCGACAAAAATGCTCTTGGCGATGCGCCATTCAGTCGGCGAGGCGATGGCGCCGACCGCGCTACGCCCTTCCACATACTTGGGCCAGTGGCTCTTGACCCACTCGGGCATCAGGAAGTTGGCCGAGATCGGCTGCCAGCCGCGCTTGGCCATCTCGGTCACGCCCTGCGAAAAAGGCGCAACGGCCGTGCCCACGATCAACGGGTGCGGCTTCTGGTAGGGCTTCATGATGAAACCCTGTCCGATCTCGGGGATCATGGTCTTGCCAACCGAGACATTCCAGTACTTGCCTTCGATGTTGTAGGGTGGCTCGGACTCCCAGATTTTGAGCACGGTGTTGATGCACTCGACAAACATTTCGTTGCGGTTCTGGCCGAAGTTGCCGAACACCTCGGCGTCAGACATCAGGCCACCGGGGCTGATGCCCATGATGAAACGACCTTTGAGCAAATGGTCCAGCATCGCGACCTGCGCTGCCACGGCGGCCGGGTGGCTGTTGGGCAGGTTGATGGTGCCGGTCCCCAGCATGATGGTCTTGGTCTCGGCGATCAGGCTGGCGAGAAAAATCATCGACGAGGTGACGGTCTCGGCGGCATCCGTCACATGCTCACCCACATAGGCCTCGGTATAGCCCAGGCGGTCGGCCAGCAGAACGGCTTCCCGGTCTTCCTGCAATGTTTCAGACACGTTACGACCGGGTGGATGCAGAGGCATCATGAACATTCCGAGCTTCATGGTTTTCCTTTAGATGCGTTTTTATGAAATTGATTAAGCAGCACGACTCGAAAATGCGGGAAATGGCGGGGCAACAGATGCCGCCACCAAGTCCACACCCTGAATGTATTTTCCGTTGAAGAACAACAGGGGCGCTGTATGTTCGTAGGCATAACGCTCGACCTGGCCCAGGAAGAGAACATGGTCGCCCACCACATGTTCATTGAGCACAGCGCATTCGATCGTTGCAGCGCAGCCCGCAAGCACAGGCACGCCACCCAGCCCATCAGAAAATTCGACCCCGGCGAACTTGTCTTCTGCCGGGCGGGAAAAGCGCCACGACAAATCAAGCTGGTCGAGCGTCAACACATTGACGGCAAAATGTCCGGCGGCCCTGAATAATTCGAGGCTCGGTGACGTGATGGACAGGCTCCACAGCACGATTGGGGGTTCAAGCGAAACGGTATTGAATGAATTGGCGGTGACGCCAATGCGGGCGCCATCAGGCGCGCGGGTCGTGATGACGGTCACTCCTGTGACAAAGCGCCCAAAGGCCTGACGCAAGTCCTGGAGATCGATGCCGCTGGTGCTGTTCACTGGATGCATATCCTGATCCCCCTGAAGTGACGTTGTCGTGGATCAATCTCTTTTTGATCAGATGATCAATTATAGTGATCAATTGATCAAGCGGGTCAGGAGATACCCTTGATGCGTCGGAATCAACGCCCGGGCGGAAATGTCAGCGGCGAGCCGTGAAATCGAGGACGGTTCGGTTGAAATCTGTGGGGTTTTCCAGATTCAGGATGTGTGGCCCGGGAATCGCAGCAAAGCTGAAAACCGGGTTCTGCCGCGCATACTGCTCCAGCATGGCACTGGGGACGGCCTTGTCAGCCAGACCGCTCAGGAACAGCGTTGGCACCTTCAAACCAGCCAGCCGTTCCTGTTGGTGCATGGCTCCCAGGGCCCGGGCACTGGCGGCAAAACCCTGGGGCGAAGTGGCCAGCAGGGTTTGGCGGATCTGCGCCACTTCGCTTGGATGGCCGGCCATGAATTCAGGTGTCAGCCAGCGCTCCAGCGTTGGCGTGACGATGGGTGCTATGCCCTGCTGCTCAACCAGCTTGGCGCGCTGCAGCCACATGTCTGAAGCGGCGCCATCCATTTCCAATCGTGCATTGGCCACCACCAAAGACTGCACGTGATTCGGCGCTTGATGAGCGACCGCAACACCAACACAAGCGCCGAGCGATAAACCCACGAAGTGACTGAGCTTGATCCCAAGTTGCTGCCAGAGTTGCAGAATATCACCAGCCAGATCGTCAACAGTACAGCTGGACTCCTGGTGACTGTCCCCGCCATGACCACGGGTGTTATAGACCAGCACCTGATAGCGCTGAGAGAAGGCTTCGATCTGGCCCGCCCAGATGTCCAGGCTCGATCCAATGGGATGACTCAGGGTCATCCAGTCACCATTCTTTGGGCCATGGATGGAGTATTCAAAATTTTTCGTCATGTCACGTCTGGGACGAATAGGTGTGAAAACTGTCTTGAGGGCATCTCTATAAATTCATTTTTCAGGCGAATTGTGTCGTTGGGCGGTGTGATCGCTCAGTCCAGCTGGGCTTCCAGGGCCGCCCAATCGGAGCAGTCCACCGGTTTGCCGATGCGCGCGGAAAGATCCAGCGCCTTGGTGAGGATCAGATTCATGTGCGCCTCGGCCGCCGTGCAGTGCTGGGTGGTCCAGCCAGCGCAGACGCGGTTGAGCCAGGCATCGGTTTCCTCGCGCATGGGCCCGCGCAGTTCGCCCAGGGCCATGTCGCCCGGCGGGTAGCTGCCCATGAAGTCGACCAGGCGCTGCTTATCGGGCGCGTAGCCCTCGGACTGCGGGCGTGTGACCGCCAGCACGATGTCGCGGTGGGTGTCGTCAATGGTCAGCACACCTTCGGTGCCGACGATGCCGACGTCCAGGCTGTAAACCGCGCCCGGCCAAGTGACCGGCAGCGCCCAGGAGATGCTGAGGTGGTAGACGCTGCCGTCGGAAAAGCTGATCATGCCCGCCGTGCTGTCGATGCCCTTCCATTCGGGGCCAAGGGCCTTGTCGCACGAGCGCGCGTAGATCTCCACCGGCTTCTTACCCTCCATCATCCACATCACGATGTCGAGCGCATGGGTGCCCGAGATCACCATCGGCGAGATCGAAGCCGGGTCATCCGTTCGGCGGTAGTTGTCGATGGCGACCAGCCGGTTCATGAAGGCGCGGCTGGTGACCAGGGTCACCTCGCCCAGCGCGCCGGTGCGCACTTTCTCCTTCGCCGCCAGCCAGCGCCGACGAAACCGCTGGGTATAGCCCACAACCGCGTCAACCCCGCTTTGCTGTAGGGCCTCAAGCACGCGCCGCGAGTCGCTCACCCGCGTGGCCAGCGGCTTCTCGATCAGCATCGGAATGCGACGACGCACCGCTTCCAAAATGGGCTCGACGTGCAGGTGCTCGTCGGTGGCAATGATGACGGCATCGACTTCGGGCCGCGCCAGCAGTTCCAGGTAGTCGGCGGTCACAAAGTCGGCGCGGATCTTCTGGCCGATCTCGGCCGCACGGTCGGGCTTGATCTCGGCCAGGCCGATCCAGCTGACCTGGGGGTGGCGAGCGGCCACCTCGCCGCGAATAAGGCCAACCCGGCCGCCGCCGATGATGGCCAGACCAATGGGACGTGATTTGACGGTCATGACAGCAGATACCTTATGTGAGTCGGGAGACGTTCAATCCGCGGTGGCGTTGACGGAGCGGACGACGGTGCCCCAGCGCATGGCTTCCTGGGTGATGAAGTCCTTCAGTTCTTCCGGTGAGCGGCTGGTCGCGACCTCCACACCGCCTTGCAGCAGGCGCTGACGCACCTCCTCCTCGGCCATGACCTTGATGATCAGCGTGTGCCAGTGGGTGATGATGGCTGGGGGCGTGTTGGCGGGAAACATCAAGGCCTGCCAGGAGCCGCCGCCGCCAACCTGCGGGTAACCCGACTCGACCATGGTAGGCACGTCTGGCAGGGAGGGCAAGCGCTCCTTGCTGGCAACCGCCAGGGCCCGCAGGCGCCCGCCACGGATGAGCTGCAGCGCGGACGAGATGGTGGTGAACATCACGTGCACCTGGCCGCCCACGATGTCCACGATGGCCGGGCCGGCACCCCCCTTGTAAGGGATGTGCAGCATCTCCAGATTGGCCGTGCCGCGGAACAGTTCCATCTCCAACCGGTTCAGGCTGCCGCTGCCCGGCGAGGCAAAATTCATGGTTTTCGGATTCTTGCGAGCATAGTCGACCAGTTCGGACACGGTCTTGAATGGCTGCGCCATGCCGCTGACGAGCACGCCGGGTACGTTGACAACCAGGGAGACCGGTGCCAAGTTGGCTGCCGTCACCTTTTGCCTGCTGCCGAAAATGGCCGGGTTGATCGCCAGCGTGCCGACATTGCCGAGAAATATGGTGTAGCCGTCCGGGGCCGCGGCAGCGGCCCTCTCCATGCCGAGGTTACCCGCCACGCCCGCCACGTTTTCGATCACGACGGCCTGGCCCAAGACCTGACTCAAGCGAGGCGCAATCGCCCGGGCCAGGAAGTCCGAGGCACCGCCCGGCGCGAACGGCACGATCATGCGAATTGGCTTGTTCGGGTAGTCACCCAGGCCCTGGCTGTGGGCCGGGCCACTGGCCAGCGGCAGGGTGGCCGCCAGAACGGCGGCCGCGAGAAGGACGCGTTTGTACATGTTGTTTCCTTTTTTTATCAGCCTGCAAGCGGCAGGACGCTTGCCGTCAGTGTCGCTTCATCCTTCCACGATCTCCACCACGCCGCTGCGCGTGGACTTGAACACGGCCTCCAGCGCCGAGATATTGGCAATCATCTGCTCCTGCGGAACCGGATAGGGGGCCCGGCCCTCAGCCGCATCGGCGAAGGCTTCCAGGTTGGCGAGCACACCCGAGGCGGCCGGGAATTCGGTGCTCTGCGGCCGGCCATCGGCTTCGCCGCGGATGCAACGCGTGAGGGTCCAGCCCTCGGAGGCCTCCGGGTGCACCAGGTCGCGCACTTCGACCCAACCTTTGCTGCCATAGATGGCGAAGCGGCCGACGAAAGGCGTGGCGAGGATCGCACTGATCAGCGCGTGGCCACCGCTTTTGAACGACACCAGAATCGCCAGCGTGTCGCCGTTGACCAGGTGACTGCCAAGCTGCTTGACGCTCGCAAATACGTTGCTTGCCTGGCCGAAGACGCCCACGGACAGGTCCAGCAGATGGATGCCGGTGGCGGTCATCGGGCCGGCGGGAGCCTCTTTGTCTGACAGCCGCCAGTTGTCGGACGCAAGCGACAGGAACTTGTCTTGGCTGAAATTGGCTTCGACCTGCAGCGGTGTGCCCAGCACGCCGGAATGCAGCAGCCGCATCGCCTCAAGAATGGGGGGCTCAAAGCGGCGTTCGTGGCCCACGGCCAGCACCACGCCGTGCGCCCGCACCGCCTCTACCGCCCGCAACACCTCTTGCCGAGTCATCGACAGCGGCTTTTCGCAGAACACATGCTTGCCGGCCTGCGCGGCGGCAACGATCTGTTCGCAATGCAGCGTATGCGGGGTGCAGAGCACAACCCCTTGCACGTCCGGATCGGCCAGCGCGCGCATGAAATCCGGCTCGAAAGCAAGGCCCTGTTCTTCGGCGAAGGTGCAGCCCGCCTCGGCATTGACATCCACCAGCAGCACTGGACGCAGCTTGTCGCTGCCCTGGAGCTGGCCAACGATGGTGCGGCCCCACCAGCCGAGCCCGACAACGGCAACCTTCAGCATGACGGACCTTCTTGACGGCGTATCTTGCTGTGGCTGGGCGCGTTGCAGTCAAGCGGAGGGTTCGTGCGGGCAGGCAATCCCAGAGAGGTCATGAGTCGTCCTGTTCAGGCGGCGCGCAGTGCGCGCTCGGGGTGGGCTGCTGGCAGAGGCAGAGCGACCGCCATGTTGCTATCGGCCGAGAGATCGGCGGCGATGTAGACCTCCATCACCAGGCGGGCATGCTCGGGCGTCACCATCACCGGCTCGTCGCGCACCACCGCTTCCAGAAAGTGCAGGGTTTCAGCGGCCATGGGGCCGGCATAGACATGCTCGACCTGCTCGCCGGGCATGCTGGACATCGGCAGCTGCATGCCTGACTTCATGGTGTTGAGGACCACGTCACGGTGGCTGTCGTCCACGAACACCGCGCCTTCCGTGCCCACCATCTCGATCCAGGTGGTGCAGAAGTTGGGGTAGCCCGGGGGCAGGCTCCAGCCGCCGCCAACAACGAAGGAGACACCGTTGTCCATGGTCACGTTGATCCACTGCAGGTCGGGCACCTCAACGCCCGTGGCGGCCTTGAGCGCGCCGTAGTTGTTCTGTGAATAGACCCGGATCGGCTTGGCCGGCTCCAGGCACCAGAGCACAAAGTCCAGGTCGTGCGTCGACTCCATGGCCGCCGGTGAGAGCTTGGTGCGGCCCGTGATCTTGCTGCCCAGCGTGCGGCTGATGTGGCGCGATACCAGCACGCTGACCGGCACGCCAATCGAGCCGTCCCGCACGCATCGCCGCACATAGGCGAACTTGGGGTTGAAGCGCTGGGAGTAGCCGATGCTGAACTTAAGTTTGGCTTGGTTGGCGATAGCTATCAGTTCGTCGGCCTCCTCCAGCGTCATGGCCATCGGTTTTTCAAGCAACACGTGCTTGCCGGCGAGCAGGCAGGCCCTGGCCATCGGGTAGTGCGTGGTTTCGGGCGTGGCCGAGATGTAGACCACGGCGATGGCGGGGTTGGCCACGATGTCCTGCCAGTCGGCGGTGGCTGTGCGCGCGCCGGTCTTCTTGGCCATCTCGCTCAGGCGCTCGGGATTCACCTCCGCGATGTGCAGGGCCTTGACCATGGCGTGACGGGCCAGCGCCTCGGCACGGATACCGCCGCACCATCCGGTGCCGATCACGGCGACTTCGATTTCCTGCATGCCTCTGCTCCTGTGAAATTTTGTTGTGTGTATCATCACCGATGCGCCGGACAGACGCAACGCTTTTTTTCATCACAGCCATGTCAGATGAGCATGGCTCCCGAGGGGGTGTTCCGCCTGGTCGGGTGTGCAGCGCCTTCGCCTTGGCTTAAATCAGCGTAGCCTCGCCGCCCTCGACGATGACGTTCTCCACGACGCCAGCGCCTGCGCGGCGAAAGGCGGCTGCGGCCATGTACTCGGGTGACTCAAAGCAGCCCACGCCAGCTGCAAAGGTTGGGAACTCAATCACCACAAAACGCTGGAAGGTCTCAGGGCCCTCCATGATTTGGTATTTACCACCACGCGCCAACACACGGCCGCCATGTTTTTGGATGATGCCGGGCACAAGGTCGGTGTACTTCTTGTACTCAACAGGGTCGTGAATCAGGGCACGGGCGATCCAATAAGCGGGCATTGAGGACTCCTGGTTATTTGACGACAACGGCATTACCCAAATTGGGCAGCCAGGTCGCGATTTGGGGAAAGATGGTGATGAGCAGAACGGCGCCAAGAAGGGCGAACCAGTAAGGTACAGAGCCTCGGAAGATCTCGCCAGTCGACAAGTCTTTCTCATCGGTCACCGCCGCCTTGACGGTAAATACCAAAATGCCAAACGGCGGTGTCAGTAGGCCAGTCTCAATGGCGATGATGCCAATGATGGCAAACGCAATCGGATCGAACCCCAGCGCCATGGCAATCGGCGCAAACACCGGAACGGTCAGCAAGATGATCGAGATCGAGTCAATGATGGAGCCCAGAATGAACCACACCAAAACCATCAGCGCGAGGATGGCGTAGGGTGAGAGGCCCGACGCTAAAAAGAAGTCCTTCGCCGCGCCCGTCACGCCCGTCATCGACATCACGCGCGCGTAAAGCTGCGCCGTCACCAGCAACAAAAGCAGCGGAGCAGATGTTCTGCCCACCGACAGAATGACCTGCATTATCTCGGGCGGCTTCATGCCGCGCATGAGCGCCAAAATCAAGGCCAGCGTGGCACCCACGCCTGCGCCTTCCGTGGGGGTGAAGGCACCCAGCCAGATGCCGCCGAGCACCAGAAACACCAGCGCCAGAATGCCAAGCGTGCTCCAGAGGATGGTCCTCAGATCTGTCTCCTCGATCTGAGCCGTGGCATCGCGCGCCGCTTGTTGCGCGGCTGGCAAGTTGTCGCCTTCTCCCACACGAGCCGGGTCTGTCTTGGCAACCCAGATGATGTAGATGATGTAGAGCGTCACCACAATAAAGCCGGGAATGATGCCTGCCATAAACAGCTTGCCAATCGACAATTCAGTCAGTACAGCCCAGACGATCATCAGCACCGAAGGCGGAATCAGCATGCCCAAACAGGCGCTGCCCGCAATGCACCCAAGCGAGAACTTGCGCTCATAACCATAGCGGCGCATTTCCGGGTGAGCAATTTTTGAGAAAGCAGCCGCAGCCGCAATCGACACGCCGGTCACAAATGCAAACACCGCATTGGCCAGCACCGTGGCCACGCCCAATCGACCGGGCACCCGCTTGATCACGCGGTTGATGAGCGCAAACAGGTCACTCGCCGCGCCGCACTTTGCCAAAAATTCGCCCATCAACATGAAGAGCGGTATCACCGCAAAAATGTAAGAACGAAGTGCTTCGTAGGCGGTGTTCGAGGTGAAACTCATCACCGCGTTGATGTTTCCGGTGAGCAGGTAAAGACCCAGCATGCTGGCCATGCCCAGCGATACGGCAATGTGAACGCCAGAAAAAACAAGTGCCAGCAGGACACTGACCAAAATGATCATGTCGGTAGGATCAAACATAGTTTCAGTCTTTTAATGTTGGACGGTGGACGCGGCTGGGGCCTGGCCCTTGCGCGCGAGTGCGATGTTCTCAAGCGCCAAAAGCAAATAGCTCATGGCTGCCAATGCTGTACCGAGAATGATCACGAAGCGTGCCGGCCACACCGGCACGCGCAGTGCGCCTTCGCCTTCAAATTCATTGGAGATCCAGGCGTGTGTAGCGCCATCGAAGCTGCCATAACAAACGACGGCGAAAAAGCCCATCCCCAGCAGCGCACCCAAAGCAGCAAACCAGCTTTGCAGGCCGGGTGAAAGTTTGTTGACGAAGGTGTCCACGTGGAGCATGCCGCCCGAACGAATCGCAAAGCCTACTTGCAAGTAGCAAATGATGACGATCGAGAGCGAGACGATTTCAGGTGTGCCCTTGACCGGGCTGTTAAACAGAACCCGGCCAACGACGTCCGCCACCACCAGAAAGGAAAGCATAAAAGCCAATACGGCGGCTACGACCATCAGGGCGCGCGCAACCCAGTCGTTGATGCGTGTCAACATGTCATTCCTCCAGATTAAAAAAAATCCTTCCCATCAGGAGAGGGGAAGGACTAGAGAAACTGTCAGCGGCTACTTGATCACGTA
>JBCKNC010000021.1:0-28406 GCA_038902915.1 Polaromonas sp. | reverse complement strand
GGTGCCCTGGCCCGTGGCTGTGACCATGGTCGTGATGGTGGTTATGGTCATGGCCATCTTCATACACGTGCGGCCGGTATTTCAGGTCGTTACGCGCGTTACCCAGCGGCGTACGCGGATCCTGGCTGAACACCAGCGACTTGACCGTCACCGGCACGGTTTGCGATGGCATGCGGATCCGACCCAGATCGATATAGTCAAAATCCCACAGCACAATCCCGTCTATCACCAGGATTTCACTGGTGACGGCCATTTCCTCGCGCAGCAAATTACCCAGCGTATGCGCCAGATCGCCATCCAGAATCAGGTACAGCGGCAGCTTCTGTTTGAGGGTACTGTCCATGGCCTGCACGATACCGGCCGCAAAAGCGGCGATGCGCTGATACGAGGGTGGACCGCTCCAGCGAAAGGCCAGCGCTACCTCGGCCTCGCCTTCGATCAAATCGAAGGCCTTGAAGTGGCCACGAATCGCTTGCGCCAGCTGCGCCGAATCGATCTCTGCGCCACAGTCGTAAGCCGGTTGCAGCACCTGCAAATTACGCCGTGGCAGCAGCTGGCCAGGACTGGAGATATACGTCGTATTGCCACTCAATTGCACCGAGTACTCGGACGCGCCGAGCGCGGTGGCGCGTATGCATTCCCCAGCCGGCAGCATCGGCCACGGCAAGGCACCGCCATCGATCTTGCGCCGTAACGCCGTCCCCAGGAGTCGCCCCATGTCGCCAAAGTCGCGCGTCTCTCTGCCGTACACGTACTCGGCCACGCCACCGGAAAACATCACGCCCTCGATCGGACCAAAATCGGCCAGCGGATCGGTCAGGTACAAATGCTCAACTGCGTGCGGCAAAGGGTGCGCGCTGATCGCGGCGATCAATGCGTCGGCCATCCAGTCGGCCACCGACTGCATCGCCAGGGCCGTGGCAAGCTCGCCGAGCTGCCATGCAAACCCCGCCTCGCTGGCCAGATAACGGCCGGCCGGGTCGAGGCGCACGATTTTCTGTGCGGCATCGACCACCTGCAGCCGGCCACCGATATGCACCGCGGCGGTGCCCATCACCTTGCCGCCTTCGACGATGGCCAGCTTGGTGGTACCGCCGCCGATATCGACGTTGAGCAGCCGCTTACCGGCATCATGCGATACCCGCGCAGCACCCGAACCATAAGCCGCCAGCATCGATTCCATATGATGGCCTGCGGCGGCGCAGACGAACTCGCCACCCTGCTCGGCCAGTACGACGGAGATTGCCTGCGCGTTTTCCCGTCGCACTGCTTCGCCGGTCAAAATCACGGCGCCGGTGTCGATATCATCGGGATGCAAGCCGGCCGCCTGATACGCTTGGTCGATAATCGCGACTAGGCCGGCTTCGTCGATCCGGGTCTCGCTTTGATAAGGCGTGAACGCTACCGGCGACTGGAACAGGGTTTCGCGCGCCACCACGAAATAACGGCTCGATAAATCTTCACCCATGCGGCGCAACTTGATGCGCGAAAAAATCACCTGGGTGCCGGAAGAACCAATGTCGATACCGACGCTGACCAGCGAGACATGATCCTGCTGCCACACCGGATTGTCTTCGAGCGCGCCTTCGACCGTGTCGAAGTCGTCGTGATCGTGGTCGGCGTCATCGCCCTCTTCATGCACATGATTGAATTCCTGGCCATACTGGTGATCGCCCAGGTTATGGCTGCGCTTGGGTTCCTGATCTTGGTTATCCGGCATGTCTGATTCCAGTGTGACGATTGAAATGAGTCCGTTAAATCTTGAATGATTCGAGCGTTTCCGGCGCGAATAGCTGCGCCGGTGTCAGCAGATGCTCTCCTGTGTTGTGTAAATACGGGTGCCAGGCACCGTCATATCAAGGCACCGTCATATCAATAAAATGCGTCATAGTGCACCTGTGCGCCGGGCACTTTTTCGGCGACCAGCATGCGCTGCACCGCCTGCGCCATGACCGGCGGGCCGGCGAAATAGATTTCGTGTTCCGGCAGCTTGTTGCCCAGCACGTGCAACGCCATTTCGTGTACGAAACCGACCCTGCCGGTCCATTGCTGCGCGTCGTCCGATTCCGGCAACGAAATGATCGAATGATAGAAAAACCGTTCACCGAATCCGGGCAATTCACGTATCAAATCTTCGCCGCAAATGTCGCGCGGTGCGCGGCCGCCGTAAAAAAGATGCACCTTGCGCGCAGCCATGGCGGGATTGGCCGCCACGCCGCGCGCGATCGATATCACCGGTGCCAGCCCGGAGCCGCCGGCAATGCAGACGATGTCGCGAGGACTGTCGGGGCGCAGATAGGCCAAGCCATATGGGCCGTCCAGCCTCAGAGTGTCGCCCACGCGCACGCGGTCGAACAGCGCGCTGCTGCCGGCGCCGCCCGGCACCCGCTTGATCATGAAATGCCAGCTGCCGTCGCCTTGCGTAATGTTGGACATCGAATGGGCTCGCGGCCCGTTGACACCCGGGAAGTACAGCAGCGCGTATTGTCCGGGAAGAAAATTCACCGGTGTGGCGAGCTGAAAACGAAACTCGCGGATATCGTGCGTCAGGTCGCGGCATGCGGTCACGGTCGCCTCGAATCGCTGCGGCCGGCAACCGGTTTGGTACTGGTCCGCAAGCCGCGCCTTGACGGTGCAGTCGCCGGCCGGACGTGACTGGCAGCCCAGCACTCGGCGTCGCCCGCGGTCGCGCTCGGTCAGCGCGGGTGCCTCGGGCCAGTTCGATTCGACCTCACCGCTCACCAGCTCGATCTTGCAGGTGCCACACGAACCAACATTGCATTCGTAGGGCATGCCGATGCCGGCCCGTAAGGCAGCACGCATGATGGTGTCGTCCGCCGCGCAGGCGAAATGCTCCTGACTATCGGCGAGCGCAATCTTGAACATGGCAATAATGATCGTCTCCAAGTAGGTTAAAAAAACGTCTGGCAACAAAACACCAAGCGCACAAAAAATCATCCCTGCTCGATGTCTAGTCGCTGCTTCCGCGCCAGGTTATTTTTTCTCGCCGACTTAGCGTCTGCCCGATCGGTGCAATCGTCCTGTTCCAAGCGGCTTATAGCCGAGACGAAGGGAAATGGCTTCGGCGGCGTTGACGATATCCGGTACAAATGACGTTAACGCTTTCTTCGTGAGACGTTGTGCCGGCCCGGCGATACTCACGGCGGCTATTACATTGCCAAAATGGTTTCGCACCGGCGCTGCCAGGCTGCGTACGCCGATGTCGTTTTCCTCGTCGGCGATCGCATAACCACGGGTCTGGATGGTCGCCAGTTCCCGCCGAAACGCTGCCGGATCAACGATCGTGTTGACGGTCCGCTCCTTCAGGCCGGCAGTGAATAGCTTGGCAAGCGCTTCGGCCGGTTGAAACGCCAGCAATACTTTGCCTGCCGCAGTCGCATGTGCCGGTTTGCGTGTCCCGATATCAATCCTCATGTGGACCGCGTTCGTGCTCTCAAGACTATTGATATAGACGATGCTGGACTGATCCAGAATCGCCAGGTGCACCGTTTCGCCGGTCTTGTCGCGCAGGGCCATCAAAAAAGATTTGGCCTCGCTGTAAAAATCCATCTTGCGCCGCACCAGCGAACCCAATTCAAACACCACCAGTCCAAGTCGATATTTCCCGCTTTCGGCGTTCTGCTCCAGCATTCCGGCATCCACCAGCGTGCTGGCAAGTCGATGCACGGTACTCTTTGGCAAAAGCAGCCGCTTGCCAAGATCACTGATACCAATCTCATAAAATTCATCCGAAAATACCTTGATCAGACGGATGGCGTTTGCGACCGATGACAGTCGTGTTTTCGGTTTGCTTGGTTTGACTTTAGTTTCCATAAATAGATCCTCTTTCCGTTACGCAGAATGCTGTCTATCAATGACAACTCATTTATTTAAGCCATCCAGGCGAGATTTACATGACTGGCACCCTACGTGACAGTCGCAGCGCCAGGCCAAAACTTGCTAGCAGTATCACCACCAGGCCGACTCCCATCAGCAGGCCCGCGTTCTCGAGCATCGCGGACACCGCCGGCGCAAAATACTTCGCCATACCAAGCCCGGCAATCGCGATACTCAGGAATGCAATCGACAGTCCCATCACGCGCGAAGCGATCAACGCGCGCTGGTTCGTCTGGCGTATCATGCGGGCAACCCAGAGCCCATTGACGCCGTCGGTCAGCATCATGCCGGCCATGAACAGCACGCCCATCCCGATTGATAACTGCCAGCCCGCCAGATTTGAGGCGGTCAGTGAGAACAGTGCTGTCAGACTGACCGTGTCAAAAGACAGGGCGAATGCGGCGCCGACGGCGGCGATCATGACCGGATGACTGGTTTCGGAAAAACGCCGTAGGAAGCGCCCTTTTAGCCCGACCGGGCGCACCGGCTGATCCGGCGCGGTGCGCAACACCGCGCGCAAATTGGCAAATCCCAATAACAACAAAAAGATGATCGAGATCCAGGCGCCGAGATCTTCCAGCCAGACCGGCGCCGACCATTTGCTGGCGCTAAGCGCAACGATGGCAGCGACCAACGTCACGACCAAGCCGTGGCCCAGAGAAAACAGGAAGCCGGACCAGCGCGACAAACGGGGACGACTTTGCGCATTAAAGCGCGTCATGCCATCAATGGTTGCCAGGTGATCAGGATCCATTCCGTGCTTCATGCCCAGAATGAACACCACCAACGCCAAGCCGAACCAGTCTTGCGGCATCGTTTCCATAACTATTTTTTACTTTCAATATTAGGCCAAAGCAGAATGCACGCTATTTTTTGAGAAACAGCTTGTTCCACAGCGCTTCCCATTTTTCGCTTTCATCGAGTACCGTTACCGGGTCGATCATGACGTAAGGAAAATTACTCAGATTACTTTTTACCTTCAGGCTCGTAGGCGTCCGACCCATCGAATGGAATAATTCCTGCCCCTCAGGCGACAAGACGAAATCGGCGAACAGCAGGGCCGCGTGTGGATTAGGCGCATTCTTCGCCAAGCCGATGCCTTGCGGACGCGCCACCACCGGCTCGATCGGCATCCAGTCGATCGGGCCGCCGCGGCGTTTCATCGACTCGGCATTCGCGCTGTAACTGGTGAGGCTGACCTCGATTTCACCGGCCGCCACCAGTTCGGACAGCAGGATATGTCCTTTGCGCACGTCGGGCTTCATCGCCGACAGTTTCTGGAAAAATCCGTTACCGCGTTCCGGACCCCATTGCTTGATCAAGGTGGCCATCCATTCGCTATCGGTTGCTTCCAGGCCGATGCGGCCTTTCCATTTTGAATCGACAAATCCCTCAAGGGTTTTAGGCAGTTCCTCACGGCGCACCTTGTTGGTGTTGTATGCCACCACGAAAAAATTCATGCGGTCTGAGATCCAGAGACGGTGGGCTGGAATGGCCGAAGTCGGCAAATCGGCAAAGTAGGGACTGAAGAACTCCGACAGGAATTTTTCCCGCGCAATCATTTCCATTTCAGGACCGTTTGTTTCGATAACGTCCACCGCAAAGCGCTTGGCCTGACCCTCGGTAATCACGCGCTGAACTACCTTGTCGGCGGTGGCACGCCACAATTCCACCTTGATGCCGTATTTTTTCTCGAACGCTTTGGTTAGCGGTATTGATTCGGTGGTTGCTAGCGACGTATACAGCACTACCGTGCCTTCCTGCCGCGCCTTCTCGATCAGCCGCTGGTCGCGATCCGCGCCGCGGTACAGGTACACCGCATCGTTTTTCCCCAGAGGCACCTGCTGCGCGCGCGCCAGCGGCACGCACAGAAGCATTGCAAGGACGAGGCCACCCATTAGCTTCCCGTACCGGTTAGTGCGTGCACTGACGTGATTCATGTCTGCTCCAGGATGACCGCTTTGCATTTGTTGGCTCGTTTCATTTGAGGGCACTTCTATAAATTCATTTTTCGGGCGAATTGCATCGTTGGGCGGTACTCGCAATCCTCACGTACCCAAGTACGCTCCGGTTGCTGCGTTCCGTCCGCCTTGCACTTCATCCCGAAAATCTGAATTTCTAGAAGTGCCCTTGATACTGAGCCCGGACAGCGGATTGTTGAAATTGCGCGAAACTCATTCTATGGTTAATCGTCGGGTATTGCAAGAAATGAAACATAGTTCCATATATAAGAACATAAACCCTCATTCGTAATGGGCCAATCGATCCGTCGCCATGATCAGGCGTCGCAGGTTGCCCGGCTCCGACGACGCGTGGCCGGCATCTGGCACGATCTGCAATGTAGCTTGCGGCCAAGCGCGCGACAAATCCCATGCGGTGACCGGCGGCGTGATCGCATCGTAGCGACCCTGCACCATGACACCAGCAATTTCATACAGCAAATGGGCATTGGCGATCAGCTGGCCATCTTCGAGAAAGCTTTCGTGCTTGAAGTAATGGGTTTCGATGCGGGCCTGTGCGAGGGTCGCCGGATCATCGTCTACATACGCAGCCGGCTGAGGTTTCAGTGTGGCAATGGCGTCTTCCCACGCGCACCATGCGTTGGCGGCGCGCATTTCCCGCGCCGCATCGCCGCAGGTCAAGCGCGCATGGTAGGCACTAATCAGGTCCTGTCTTTCGGCGTCGGGTATCGGTGCCAGAAATTTTTCCCAGGCTTCCGGAAACAGCCGTGAAGCGCCCTCCTGATACAGCCAGCGAAGCTCACTGCGCCTTGCGGTAAAGACCCCGCGCAATACCAGCGCCCGCACGCGCGCCGGAAAGTGTTGAGCGTAAGCCAGCGCCAGCGTCGCGCCCCAGGACCCGCCCATCAATAACCAGCGATCGATACCCAAATGGACGCGCAAAGTTTCGATGTCACTGACCAGGTGCCCGGTGGTATTTTCTAACAGGCTGGCGCAGGGCCGCGAGCGGCCGCAGCCGCGCTGATCAAATAACACGATGCGATAACGTTGCGGGTCGAACCAGCGCCGATTGCGCACCGTGCAGCCCCCGCCTGGTCCGCCATGCAAGAACAGCGCTGGCGTGCCGAGTGGATTGCCGCACTCCTCCCAGTAAATCTGATGGCCGCCGCCGACTGCGATGAAGCCGCTGGCGTATGGCTCGATCGGTGGATACAGGGTCGGTTCACGCAGCGAGCGCATCGACGGACGATCCGCTTGAGCGGACGTATTTGTGCGCGACAAACGCGGCATTCAGGCTGCCACCTTTTCGGCGCTCCAGCCGACCGCGGTCGAGGTCGGAAATACCAGTGATTTGATGACCACGGGTACCGCGCCGGACGTCTCGAGCAATGCGCCGATATCGATGAAGTCGAAGGCTTTCAGCGTGATGCCGTCGATCGAGACGATCGCATTGGACAGTCGTAATTCTTCCTGGCAGTGGATCCCGATCAGGCCGCCGATGTCGCCGTCGCCGACCAGAATCAGCGGCAGTCCACGCGCCAGTAAAGTCGAAAGCCCGGCGGCGATGCCACGACAGAATGCGTCCAGTCGGGCGAAGGTGGCCGAGGCTTGCCAGCGATAGCAGAGTGCGACCGCTTGCTCACCCTGGTGCAAATCGAAGCGTCGCAACGCCACGCGCACCGCTGCCGCGATTTGTTCGACATCGAGCGTGTCGGTAGCGAGCGGCAGATCGGGCGTGATCACGGCGATGTTTTTCAGCGGCAGGATGCTTTGCGGTGCGACGTAAATCGTGCTGCCGCTGACTTGTATCGTGTATTGCGAGGCGCCGACAACGGTAGCGCGTAGGCCCTGCTCCGGCTGTTCGATGCGCGGGCCCCAGCTCTGTACCCTTTCCAATACGGCCCGGGCCAGCTGTGCTCCAAGATCGCCAAAAGACTGAGTCTGCAAGCCATAGATATATTCCGAAACACCGCCCGAAAAGGTAATCACATCCGGTGCCCGTTTGTTACGCAATGGATCAAGACGCAGCAGCGCGGCGGTCGCCAAGTCGAGCGAGGCCTTCTGCAAAATATCGCACAGGCAGTCCGCCATGCACTCGACCATCCGGTTGAGACCTTGCGGATCGGGTATCACGCCGAGTTCCAGGCTCAGTCCGACGTCCCGGGCGAAGCGATGACCGGCCGCCTCAATCCGCTGCACCCGTCCGGCGGCATCGAAAGACACAATTCTCGCGCCGATATCGACGGCGGTCAGGTCAACCAGTTCGCCAGCTTCGCAGACGGCGATCTTCGTGGTGCCACCGCCGATATCGATATTCATGACTCGGACTGCTTCGCGTATGGAACGCGCCGCGGCACCGGAACCAAAGGCGGCCAGCGTGGTTTCCAGCGCGTCGCCAGCACTCACCGAGACGAACTTGCCGGCTTGTGCCGCAAACAAATCGCCGATCGCGCGCGCATTACTGCGTCGGACCGCAACGCCGGTGAGAATCAGCGCGCCGGTGTCGATCGCCAGCGGATCAATCTGTGCCAATGCGTATTGGCGGTCGATGAAGCTGCCGAGCGCGACGGCATCGATGCTCATGTCGGCGGCGTAAGGCGTCAGCAGCACTTCGGATTCATGCAGCACTTTACGCTCGGAGACGATGTAACGACTGTCGAGCCGCTCCAGGACGATGCGCGAAAACACCAGGTGGGAAGTGGAAGAACCGATGTCGACACCGACACTGAGCAGACGAATCTCGTCCTCTTCCTCGAGGCTGCGTCTGACGTTACTGAAAAATACGCGGCCGCCGACGTCAGTACTCATGCAACTTATCCGTTCGGCCGACCACGCGCGTGCCGCTGTTCAGTCCACCGTCCCTGGTAGCGGGACCGGTTTCATTTGTCACGTTTCGGCGCTAATGGATGCACCTCATCGTTCGACGCCGACGTCGGCTGCTCGTACCAAGCCCGATCCATGCGGTTCTCGACGCCGTTTTTTCTCAGCTTCGCTTCATATTCACTACGAATGTACGGATCTTCCATCCAGTAAGGAATCCCGGTGCCCCCTTCGGTAATATCCATGGCCGTGTAGTCGGTGTGCTTCTCGCCGGGCGGTCCCGGATCGCGGCCGGGATTGTGCGGCCCGAACCACGCAGTCAGCCGCAACGGTTCCGGCGAGACGCTGAAATGCTGGTGGTACCAGCGCGCGCCGCCGGGTGCGGCGCTGACCAGGCCGACCGGCTCGTAATCGACACGGCGCACCTGATCGGCATGGCCATCTTTCCATGGACTCACGCCCAGGCGCTCCGGCCAGCTATAGGTATAGCCCGATCCCTTCAGGCAAATCAGCACAGCCGCCGAGGTATGTGCGTGGGCCTTGGAATAGCGGCCGTTTTCATGCTGGCCGATCCAGAAGTAAAAACAGTTATTCGTCATGAACGGCTCGATGCGGCGATAGCCGGGCGAACGCCGGTTATCCAGCGGCAGTTCGCAATTCATCGCGTCCGGGATCAGATTGGTACGCCGCATTGCAAGGCCGCGCACCGGGTCGGCTTCGATATCGTCCTTGGGTTTGAAAAAATCGTCAGCGCCGCTAAAGCGATCATGAAACACAAACGGGTTATTGAATACCGCGCCGAAGTTATTGATCATGTTGATCACGTTCGGCGCCGTGGTGCCGGCCAGCAGGAGTGCTCCGCTGGAAGTCCCGTTGACGATCCGATGCAAGGCATTCATCGGAATCGAAAACATTGAGCCTGCCTGCCATTCGAAGACGTGTTTTTTGCTGTCCCCTTCCTGCCAGACCTCCGTCGTGCCACGCCCCTCGACAGCCAGGAAAATTTCCTCGTACATGTGTTTTTCAACGTTAAGCGCACCCGCCGGCGGCACTTCTACGACATAACAGCCCCATTTGCCCTCGGTGCCGTACAGCTGAATGAAGTGACCGCGGCCACCCATGCGCTTCCAGGGGACCAGCGGCAGATTTTGTATCTTGCTGATGCCGATGTCGCGAAACACCGGGATGCCTTCTTCTTCCATGAAGGCGTCGTAAGGCGTCGGCTGTTTGTTGAACTGGCCGAAGCCGGCCTTCTTGTTGCCGGCCGGTTCGTGCCAGTGGGTGCGGTCTTTATCGTGCGGCATGGTCTTCTCCAAATTTATTTGCGTTGACATCCGAGTCACTTGGGCCGTAGTACTGCGCAGTGCGTCGATCCAGAATTTCCAGGTGCGTTGCTGTTCCTGTATACAGAACAACGTTCCTTTTATTCAATTGATTATGCAGAAGTACGAATAAAAAGTCAAACACTTTACTGGACGGCGTTGCCGTCCACGCTCTACATCCTCCCACTGAACGGGGAGGATTTCCGCTTAGGGACCCTCTGCATAACTCTGGCGAGGCTGTGGTGTGCGGATCGAGATGGGCCGCAAGGCGTCTTTTTGTAGTCAATAGCCCAGCTATGGGCAAGAAAAACAACGCCGCGGACCGCTCGAGCCCGCGCAATCACAGACCGCAGGGAGTTATGCAGAGGGTCCTTAGGTGTAATCATTCTCGTGAAGATGCCGGTTTGCGGCAGGAGCTCCCGCAAGGGTAACAAGAGTTATTGGGGTCAGACACCAATAACTCCCCCAATCCGTTGGCAGTGCGGCTGCATTGTGATAAGTTAATCAGGAGAACCAGTTGTTGAAAAAAACGGATGTAATGATCGTTGGGGCGGGGCCCGTGGGTCTGACGCTCGCGATTGATCTCGGAAAACGCGGTATCAATTGTGTGCTGATAGAAAGCAAGGAGGCTCCGCAATTCCTTCCAAAAATGGAGCGTGCCAACGCCCGCACCATGGAAATGTATCGGCGCATCGGCCTCGCGGACCCGATCCGAAAGGCGGGCCTGCGCGGCGATTGCCCGATGGACGTCTATGTGGTGCTCAGCATGAAAGAGCCGCCGCTGCTGCGCCTGCGCTATCCGTCCATCGACGAGGCCAAGGCCAATTGCCGCGTCACCAATGACGGCACCGGTTCGCTCGAGCCTTATCAGCTGATCTCGCAATACACGCTCGAGCCGCTTCTGAAGTCGGTTGCCGAAAGCCTGCCGTCGGTGAGCGTGCGCTTCGGGACCGAATTCATTTCCCTTGAGCAGGACGAAGACGGGGTCACCGCCACGGTGAAGACCGGTGGAAAAATGGAAACAATCCGTGCGGCCTATATGGTTGGATGCGACGGCGGCGCGAGCCCTGTGCGCAAACAGCTCGGCATCAAATTGCGCGGCGAAGGCGCGATGATGGAATTTCGTCAGGCGCTGTTTCGCTGCGATGAATTGTTCGATCGCCTTCCGCTTGGCAACGGTCCCGGCCATGGCCGCCACTACCATGTGGCTGACAACAAGGCGAGCTTTCTGATCATGCAGGATTCGACCGTTCACTGGACGCTGCATTCGGTCGTCGGCTCCGACGAGGAGATGAAGGCACAGTTTGAAAAAACGGTTGGTTTCCCGGTCAAGTACGAAATGTTGTCCTGCTTTCCGTGGCGGCAGAATTTGCTTCTCGCAGACCGCTATCGTGACAAGCGCGTCTTCCTCGCGGGTGATGCCGCGCACCTCGTCATTCCGACCGGCGGTCTCGGCATGAACACTGGTGTTGGCGATGCATTCGATCTGTCGTGGAAGCTGGCCGCCACCCTGCGGGGCTGGGGCGGCGCGCATCTTCTGGACGCCTACGAACACGAGCGGCGCCAGGTCGGCGAGCGCAATGTCGGGGCTTCGCGTTATGCCTCGATCGGGCGTCGCAAATGGCGTTCGATGTATCGCTCGAACATCGCCGAGAACACGCCGGAAGGCCGGCAGAATCGCGAGATTCTCGCCAATGTTGCCAATCTCGAGCAGCGCAAGACGAACGAGATGATGGGCGCGGAAATGGGCTATCGCTATGTCGATTCGCCCATCATCATGGACATTCCTGGCGGGCCGGAACACCTGTTTCGCGACTATGTTCCCACCACCTGGCCCGGTGCGCGCTTGCCCCATGTCTGGCTCGACGACGGGTCTGCCATGCAGGACCGCATTCCCGACGGTTACACCTTGCTCAAGCTCGGCGACACCCGCGCAGACACCACGGATCTGGAGCAAGCCATCCAGTCGTTCGGGGCACCGTTGACGATGCTGGACGTGCCGGATCAGATCGCCCGCGAGATCTATGGCCATGACCTGATTTTGCTGCGCCCCGACATGCACGTCGTATGGCGAGGGCAACAGGCACCTGATGACCCAGCGCTCATCGCGGCAGTAGCCACCGGACATTGATACCCTTTACCCCCAAAGAAAGAGGACGACGGCATGAGAAATACACACCCGGATTACCAGCGCATTGCCACCGAAGAGGCCTTTGCGCCCAAGGAATTGTTTGACATCTACCGGAAGATTCTGGCCGGACCGGACCCCGATCCGGGTTTTGTCAGTCTGCTGGGCTTTTATATGACCAGTCAGAGCGCGCGGGCGCAGCACATCATTCGATGCCTGACCGATCTCGACCAGATTCGCCTGAATCACATGGATGAGGCCGGTATTGACCGCCAGGTGATCGCCCTGACCGCGCCTGGTGTCCAGATCATGGACGAGGGAACTGCCGTCTCATTCGCCAAAGTTGCCAATGATGAGTTGGCCGAGGCGGTGCGCCGGCATCCGACCCGGTTTGCTGGAATGGTCGCGATTGCGCCGCAAAACCCCGGGGAGGCGGCCAAGGAGATCGAGCGCGGCATTCAAACGCTGGGGCTGACCGGTGTGATTGTCAATTCACACACCCACGGCGAATACCTCTCGGACCCCAAGTTCTGGGAAATCTTTGAAGCTGCGGAGGCGAATGACACGCCGATCTACCTCCATCCGAATACACCGCCCCGGAACATGATCCAGCCCTTCCTGGAGTGCGGCCTGGATGGCGCCATTTATGGCTTTGGCGTCGAGACCGGTCTTCATGCATTGCGCTTGATTACCGCTGGCGTATTCGACCGCTTCCCCAAGCTGCAGGTGATTATTGGCCACATGGGCGAGGCCTTGCCGTTCTGGTCCTACCGCCTTGACTACATGCACGAGGCGACGGTCAAGTCCGACCGATACCCCACGGTGCGGGCGCTCAAGAAAAAGCCGAGCGACTACCTGCGTGAAAACTTCTACATCACCAACAGTGGCGTCGCCTGGGAACCGGCCATCGAGTTCACGCAACGCACGCTTGACCCGATGCGCGTGATGTACGCCATGGACTACCCCTACCAATACGCGGTCGATGAGGTAACTTACCTGGACGGCATGGCCATGAGCGTCGAAAACAAGAAACGCTTCTTCCAGACCAATGCGGAAAGAATTTTCAAACTCAAGTAGTCAGGTCTTGCTGATTCGTAGGGTGGGCACTGCCCACGCTGGCTTCATGAATCGGGCCAAGTCGGGGATTGCGTGGGCGGTGCCCACCCTACAGGGACCTGAGTAGTTACGAGAAAACATCATAAAAACACCAATTTCCCTATTGATAAACCGTTCACTCAACCATAGAGGACAGTCATGAAACTTGCAACCCTTTTAGCTATCGTGGGCCTAGGGGCCGCCGTGCTGCCTTCACTATCCCAGGCGCAGGATTATCCTTCCCGCGCGATCCAGTTCATCGTGCCGTACACCCCGGGTACCACGGCCGACACGCTGGCACGTTTGCTCGGCCCAAAAATAGCACAGCGCTGGAACGTGCCGGTTGTCGTTGAAAACAAAGTTGGCGCCAGCGGCATTATCGGTACCGACGCCGTTGCCAAGGCCGCGCCGGATGGCTATACCTTCCTGTTTGTCGCAACGTCTTACGGCACGCTGGCCGCCACCAATCCTAAGCTGCCTTACGACCCGATCAAGAGCTTTGCCCCGGTCTCGTTGCTGGGCACGAGCGCGTGGACACTGGTCGTCAACAACAAATTCCCCGCCACTAACGTGCGGGAGTTTGTCGAGCAGGTCAAAAAGCAGCCGGGCATTGTGAACTACGCATCGCCAGGAACAGGAGGCTCGCAGCACCTGGCCATGGAATTATTCAAGCAGGAAACCGGTACCGACATGATCCATGTTCCATACAAAGGTAGCGCCGGCGCATTGAACGACATCGTTGCCGGTCATGTGCAGGCCAGTGTGGTGTCACTGCAAAGCGCGACCCCACTCGTGCAAAGCGGAAAGATGCGCATGCTGGCCGTGATGAGCCGCGAACGCGCCCCGACGTTCCCGCAAGTGCCGACGCTTGCGGAATCGGGCTATGGCAACATGCTGGTTGAAACTTGGTATGGCGCGATGGCGCCTGCCGGCACGCCGCCCGCCGTGATTTCTAAAATGAATTCTGAAATCAATAGCCTGCTCGCGCTTGCGGAAGTGAAGGAAGCAATGGCGAAGATGGGCGTAGATCCGGTTGGGGGCAAACCCGAAAAGTTGGATGCGCTGGTTCGCAGCGAAATCAAGTTATGGTCGGCGGTGGTAGCACGCGGCAAGATCGTCGTCGCCGACTGATCATGTAAAAAAATTCCACAGGAGGCCCAGCATGAACCTTTTCCAGGATTTGGTAATTGCCTATCGCATCCTTGCCGAGCACGGCATCATCGATGCCTACGGGCATGTCAGCGTTCGTTCACCCAGCAACCCCGAGCGCTTCTGGATGGCGCGCTCGGTGGCCCCCGAGCTGGTGACTGAAGCCGACATGATGGAGTTCGACATGAACAGCGAACCCGTCGATGCGCAGGGTCGCAGCCCTGTCAACGAGCGCTTCATTCACGGTGAAATCTACAAAATGCGGCCCGAAGTGATGGCCGTGGTGCACAACCACTCGCCTTCGGTGATTCCGTTTTCCTGCACTGACGCCGCGCTGCGACCGATTTTCCACATGTCGGCCTTCATCGGGCTGGGTGTGCCCAACTGGGAAATCCGCGAGGCCCGGGAAGGCACCGACATGCTGGTGCGTGATACTTATCTGGGTGCGGCGCTGGCCAGAAAGCTGGGCGGCCATCCCGCTGCCCTGATGCGCGGGCACGGCGCGGTTGTGGTGGGCGAAAGCCTGCAGGTGGCTGTGGGGCGCAGCGTTTATCTGGAGCAGAACGCGCGCATGCAGTTCCAGGCCGAGATGCTGGCCGGAAGAACCCAGGGGCCGATCACCTTCATGGACGACAAGGAAGTCGCCGCCAATGTCGTGTGGCAGGAATATGGGCGCTTCTGGAATCTGGTGCGCAACAAAATGCTCAAAACACTCGAAACGGAAAAATCGGCGTAATGCAGCCGTAATGCAGCATCATGCGGACAGAGAGAGTTGCCCGGCGATTCGACATCATCAGTTATTCCGTTTCCAAATCATTCGTGTCTAGGCGTCGAGCCGCAGGCAGTGCTGTAGCACGGCAAGGCGAGACAACAACGACAGGGATGATTTAGAAATGGAATTACAACAACGGAGACAATAAATGACCTTACTACGCAGGACCATCCTGGGCGCCACGGGCGCCGCAGGACTTTTATGGATGACCACCGCCAGGGCGCAAAAAAAGCTGCTCCGCATGGTCGTGCCCCTCACGCCCGGGACCACCCCGGACACGATCGCGCGTGCCATTGGGCCGATCCTGCAGGCCAGGCTGGACATGAACTATGTCGTCGAGAACAAGGCCGGTGCATCAGGCATGATCGGCATGGATTTTGTTGCCAAGGCCACCGATCCCGGCACGCTGCTCATCGTCCCGTCCACCACGGTGACCCTGCCGCTTTTCTACAAGAACCTCGATTTCGACGTTCTTCAGAGTTTCACACCCATCACCCTGGTGGCTTCAAGTTCATTTGTCCTGGTGGTTGGCAAGGACGTTCCGGCCAAAAATCTGCAGGAATTCATTTCATGGGGTCGCTCCAGGCAAGGGGGTTTTTATGCCTCTCCCGGCAACGGAACCCACCACCACCTGTTCATGGAACTGTTGCTTCAGGCCATCGACCTGAAGCTGGAGCATGTCGCCTACAAAGGCTCCGCACCCGCTGTCAATGATTTGCTTGGGGGTCAGATTCCCACCATGTTCATGCCGATCCAGGTCGCCGTGCCGCTTCGCGATGCCGGCCGTTTGAAGATCATTGGCGGCTCCTTGAGAGAGCGTCACCCAGGCTTCCCGGACATTCCATCCTTACAGGAGCAGGGGGCGAAGAACTACCATGCGGACCCCTGGTTCGCGGTCTGGGGGCCGCCCAAAATGGCACCGGAAATGGTTGAGATGTATCGACAGGCCATTATTGCGGCGCTCAACGACGGATCGCTCAAGGAGAATCTGTCGAAACAGGGACTTATCCTCAAATCGAGCACAGCGTCCGAATTGCTCGCAATGGCCAAGGAAGAGTCTGCGTTGTGGACACGAATGGTGCGCGCCAGCAACATCAAGCCCGAGTAGACCTTCCGCATAACCACCGCTGTGATTCCACCGTCACCCCACGCCCGGTAGCCGGGCTACGGCCTTGTCACCAGGGCACTGTGTGGGGGCAAGCGCAGGAAAAGCCGCCAGACAGGGCTGTGGTCTGCCCCGCAGGGGCTCAGCCGCCCTTTTTAGGACGCTTGCCTGGGTTCTTTTTGCTGCGGGTAGAGGGGCCGCGCTCAAGGCTGACCTTCTGGCCGCGACCAGTGGTGGTGGTGTAGCCCTTAGGTGGAACGGGCTTGGGGGCGCAGATGTCGGCTTCGACTCTGATTTTTTTGGGCATGGGGAACTCCGGGTTTGAAAAAAGGCTTAACAACGTATTTTAAGCCACCGCGGAGTTTTTGGGGTCAGAGCCCAAATGCGACTAGCCTACGGTTCGCCCGGAGGGCGCGGTGCGATGCACCGCAGCGAAATTGGTGTCTGACCCCAATAACTCCCGCTTTATCAACTCAGCGATTGAAGCGGCAAATTCACCAGCAAATTCTGCGGCTTGAGCTTGACCACGCCATCGGCACGCATCATCAGGCCAAGGTATACCGGCTTGCCCGCCACGTCGGCACGCATCTCGCGCGGGTCGGCAAAGTCGAGCCGGAAAAGGCTGACCAAGCGCTGCGTGCGTTCTGCCTCCACATCTTTGCCCTCGTACAAATCATTGAGCAGCGCCGTCGCCTCCACATCCAGCCCGATGTGCCAGCGCCAGGCTTGGTCATCAACCTTCTGTAGCGGCTTGACGGTGACGACCACTCCCAGAAAATGCTGTATCCATTTTTGTAGCACGCTGGCCAGTGCCTTGATGCCTGAGCGGGCGCGCGTCATGGTAAAGACCAGACCGCGACTTAAGTCATTGCTCACCTCATGCGTGAGGTCGAGTAAAAACCGGTGCCTGCCCGCACCCTGCCGGGCGCTAAAAAAATCTGCCGCGTTGTCGTCTGCCAGCACCTTCAGATGCAGGACTGGCAACGGTGCCTTGGCCTCTGCCAGAAAACGCCCGATATCGCCCAGACCGCCGGTTTCCTTGAGCATGTCCAGCGTGATCTGGTCGCCACTGTGTAGCTGGCCGTCCTGCGTGCTGATGCGCTGGCTGCGATGCAGCATGTCGGCGGCTCTCAGCTCGTAAACGTCATTTGAATCATCCAGCAGATTGCGCAAAATGGCTTCGACCAGCAGGTCAATGAAAAGCGGCGGTATGTTGATGCTGCCCGTGCCGCTGCGGGGGAACAGGCTCAGGTAATACGCCTCCAGCGTGCCTGCGGCGAGCAGGGCATCGCGAAAACGCAAAAACAGGGTGTAGCTTTCGCGGGCATCGGCGTCAATCAGTCTTGCCAGCGCATCAGCGCCCACCGCGCTGGCGGGTGCAGCCATCAGCGCCGCGTGCAGCGCCATCTCGTCCGGGCAGGACTCGTGTACAGGTGCCAGTTCAGGACGCAGGAGGAAAAGCCGCAGGTAATCATCAGTTGGCAGGCACCAGCCACGCGCATCGCGCTGCAGGTCGGTGGCACCGATGTGGGAATAATTTTGCATGAACATCATCGTCGCACAACTGGTAAAGCTCTCGACTGGCAACCGTCCCGGCGGCCTCAAATCAGGTTTTCAGGGCTTCAAAACCTAAATCAGCAACCGACCAACTCCAACGCGTACCCTGCCAGCTTCGTTTGAGCATGGGAGTGCAAGCCAGCAAAACTACCTAAGGGTCTAACCCGGTAGCCTGCCTGCGGCCTGATAGTTAGTATGATCAACTGCCTTCATAGAGCATCTTCCCGACAGTGTTTGTGGGCCTATTTTTTTCATATCCGCCGGAGAGTTATTTTGTCAGTTGAGTTCATTCTTGAAACGCGAGGATTGACCAAGGAATTCAAAGGATTCGTGGCCGTCAACAACGTGGACCTCAAAGTCCAGCGCGGCCACATTCATGCACTGATTGGCCCCAACGGCGCGGGGAAAACCACCTTTTTCAACCTGCTGACCAAATTTTTGCACCCGACCACCGGCACCATCGAGTTCAACGGCATCGACATCACGCTTGAGAAGCCCGCGCAAACCGCAAGGCGCGGCATTGTCCGTTCGTTTCAGATCTCGGCGGTGTTTCCGCACATGACGGTGCTCGAAAACGTGCGCGCCGCGCTACAGCGCAAGCTCGGCACGTCGTTTCACTTCTGGAAAGCCGAAAGCACGCTGTTCCATCTGCATGATCGTGCCCGCCAGTTGCTGGCCGAGGTCGATTTGCAGGACTTCGCCGACGAGCTGACCGTCAACCTGCCCTACGGCCGCAAACGCGCGCTGGAGCTGGCCACCACACTGGCGCTGGAGCCCGAACTGATGCTGCTGGACGAGCCCACCTCGGGCATGGGCCACGAAGACGTGGACCGTGTGACGCAACTGATTAAAAAAGTCTCAACAGGCCGCACCATCCTGTTGGTGGAACACAACATGAATGTGGTCTCGTCGATTGCCGACCGCATCACGGTGCTGCAGCGCGGCACCATCATTGCCGATGGACCGTATGCCGAGGTGTCGAAAAACCCGCTGGTGATTGAAGCCTACATGGGCACCGCCAACACCGAACTGCAGGAAGCGCACTGATGACTAAAGAGTTGCTCCGCATTGACAACCTGCACGCCTGGTACGGCGAATCGCACATCCTGCAAGGCGTGAACCTGACCGTGCATGAGGGCGAGGTCGTGACCCTGCTGGGCCGCAACGGCGCCGGGCGCACCACGACCCTGCGCGCCATCGTCGGGCTGACCGACACGCGCAAAGGCTCGATCCGCATCAACGGCGAGGAGACCATCAAGCTGGCGCCGCACAAGGTGGCGCACCTGGGTGTCGGTTACTGCCCCGAGGAGCGCGGCATTTTCGCCAGCCTGACGGCCGAAGAAAACCTGATGCTGCCGCCCACCCTGGCACCGGGCGGCATGAGCATCGACGAGATTTACGCGATGTTTCCCAACCTGAAGGAACGTGCCAGCAGCCCCGGCACACGCCTGTCGGGCGGCGAGCAGCAGATGTTGGCCGTTGCGCGCATCCTGCGCACCGGCGCGCGCCTGCTGCTACTCGATGAAATCTCCGAAGGCCTGGCGCCCGTGATCGTGCAAAAGCTGGCCGAGATGATTCTCACGCTCAAGGCCAAGGGCTACACCATCGTGCTGGTTGAGCAGAACTTCAGCTTTGCCGCGTCGCTGGCCGACCGTTTTTACGTGATGGAGCATGGCCGCATCGTCAAACAGTTTGCGCAAAACGAGCTAACCCAGAACACGGACATGCTGCAGGAATACCTGGGCGTGTGACACAGATCCAAAGCCCCAACAGATCCAAACACGCAGCGGCCTGTCTTCAAGACGGACGCAACGACTGTACCGGAGTCAAAAGGCTTTTGAGGCGCCCGACGCGAGGACCGCGCTCAGAGCGGCTTCCTGATCAGGTGAGCCAGTTCGCCGATCACGCCACGGCGGAACACCAGTACGCAGACGACGAAGATCGCGCCCTGCACGATGAGCACCCAGGCGCCGAACGGCGCCAGGTAGTTCTGCATCGTGATAATGATGGCGGCGCCGGCAACCGGGCCAAACATCGTGCCCAGGCCGCCGAGCAGCGTCATCAGCACGACCTCGCCGGACATCGTCCAGTGCACGTCGGTCAGCGACGCGAGCTGGAACACCAGTGCCTTGGTGCCGCCGGCCACTCCGACAAGGGTGGCTGACAGCACGAACGCCAGCAGTTTGTAGCGATCGACGTCGTAGCCGAGCGAGAGCGCGCGGCTCTCGTTCTCGCGGATCGCTTTGAGCACCTGGCCGAACGGTGAATGCACGATCCGGTAGATCAGCAGGAAGCCACCGATGAAAATTGCGAACACGAAGGCGTACATTGCCAACTCGTTGGACAGGTCGATCAGACCGAACAGCCGCCCACGCGGCACGGCCTGGATGCCGTCCTCGCCGCCGGTGAACGGCGCTTGCAGGCTGAAGAAGTAGACCATCTGCGCCAGCGCCAGCGTGATCATCGCAAAATAGATGCCCTGGCGCCGGATCGCGAGTAAGCCGGCGACCAAGCCGAGCAGCGCCGCGCACGCGGTGGCGAACAGGATCGCCAGCTCGGGCGTGAAGCCCCACACCTTGGCCGCGTGCGCCGAGGTGTAGGCGGCGATGCCGAAGAACATCGCGTGGCCGAAGGACAGCAGGCCGACGTAGCCGATCAGCAGGTTGAAGGCGCACGCGAACAGCGCGAAGCACATCACCTTCATCAAGAAGACGGGGTAGGCGACCAGCGGCGCGAGCGCGAACACCAGCGCCATCAGCGCGAACGCCACCTGCTGGTGCCTGCGGTCGGCATCGCCGCCAGTCGGTCGAATCGAAGTTTCGGTAGCCATCCGTGCGCCTATGCCTATTTCTGCGTGCCGAACAGTCCAGCCGGCTTCAGCAGCAGGACGATCGCCATGATGATGAAGATCACGGTGTTCGAAGCCTCGGGGTAGAACACCTTGGTCAGGCCCTCGATCATGCCGAGGCCGAAGCCGGTGACGATCGCACCCATGATCGAGCCCATGCCGCCGATCACCACCACCGCGAACACGATGATGATCAAGTCGGCGCCCATCAGCGGGCTGACCGAGTAGATCGGCGCGGCCATCACGCCAGCCAGTGCCGCCAACCCGACACCGGAGCCATAGGTGAGCGTGATCATGCGCGGCACGTTGACGCCGAACGCCTGCACCAGCTGCGGGTTCTCGATGGCGGCGCGCAGGTAGGCGCCGAGCTTGGTTTTCTCGATCACGAACCAGGTCACCAAGCACACCACGAGCGAAGCGACGATCACCCACGCGCGGTAGTTCGGCAAGAACATGAAGCCGAGGTTCTGGCCGCCGGTCAGTTCCTCCGGTATCGGGTACGGTAGCCCGGAGGAGCCGAACTCTTGCCGGAACAGGCCCTGGATGATCAGCGCCAAGCCGAAGGTCAGCAGCAGGCCGTACAGATGGTCGAGCTTGTACAACCGCGACAGCATCAAGCGCTCGATCACGATGCCGGTGGCGCCGACCAGCAGCGGCACGATGGCCAGCGACCACCAGTAGCCCAAGCCGAGCTTGTTCAGCAGCAGGTAGGCGGTGAACGCGCCCATCATGTACTGCGCGCCGTGAGCGAAGTTGATGATGTTGAGCAGGCCGAAGATCACCGCCAGCCCGAGCGACAGCAGCGCGTAGAACGAGCCGTTGATCAATCCGAGGAGCAACTGGCCAAGCAGCGCCTGGGTCGTGATGCCGAAGATTTCCATCGAGGTGCGGTCAGGGAAAATGCCGGATCCCCGCCGGCACGGGAATGACGCATCCGTTCACCAAGTGCAGGCGCGTTCGCGCCTGCACTTGAACGGAGGAGGCGGTCACTTAACGAGCGGGCAACCGCCCTCGGCCATCGGGCGGAACGCCTGGTCGGCCGGGATCGTCGCGCGGATCTTGTGCAGATCCCACGGACCCGTTGACTCCGCCGGCTTCTTCACCTCGACCAGATAGGCGGGATGGATCTTGCGGCCGTCCGCGCGGATCGTTCCCTTGCCGAACAGCGGATCGTCGGTCGGCATCTTCTTCATCTGCTCGATCACCTTGGTACCGTCGTCGGTCTTGATCGCCTCGACCGCCTTCAGGTAGTGCAGCACCGCCGAATACACGCCGGCATGGGCCATCGACGGATAGATGTTGCGCGGCGACTGTGCCGAGAAGCGTTTGGTGAAGGCGCGGGTCTGATCGTTTAAATCCCAGTAGAAAGTCTCGGTGAAAATCAGGCCCTGCGCGGTCGGAAGTCCGAGCGCACGGATGTCGGTCAGGAACACCAGCAGCCCGGCCAGACTCTGGCCGCCCTTGACGATGCCGAACTCGGCCGCCTGCTTGATCGAAGTGATGGTGTCGCCGCCGGCGTTGGCCAGGCCGATGACCTTGGCCTTGGATGCCTGCGCCTGCAACAGGAACGACGAAAAGTCGGTGCTCGGGAAGGGGGTGCGCACCTTGCCCAGCACCTTGCCGCCGTTCTTCAACACAACGGCTTCGGTATCGCGTTCGAGCGCGTGGCCAAACGCATAGTCGGCGGTCAGGAAGAACCACGAGTCGCCGCCGGTTTTCACGATCGCACTGCCGGTGCCGTTGGCCAGCATCCAGGTGTCATAGGTCCAGTGGATGGTGTTCGGCGAGCAGGCCTTGCCGGTCAGGTCCGAAGTGGCGGCGCCGGACACCAGGAACGCCTTGCCCTTCTCGCGCGTGATCTGGTTGACAGCCAGCGCGACCGAGGACGTGGGCACGTCGACGATCACGTCGACCTTATCGACGTCGTACCAGGTCCTGGCGATCGTCGAGCCGAGGTCTGGTTTGTTCAGATGGTCGGCCGAGACGATCTCGACTTTCATTCCCTTCCTGGCCGCACCGAAGTCCTCGACCGCGAGTCGGGCCGCGACCACGGAGCCCGGTCCGGTCAGGTCGGCGTACAGTCCCGACATGTCGTTCATCACGCCGATCTTGATCACGCCGTCGGAGATCTGCGCCTGCGCGGCACCGATGCCGAGCGCGCACGCCGTGGCGACCAGGGTGGATAACAGCTTGCGTTTCATGAGGCATCCTTTACGAAGAAATACGATAAAAATTCAACTAAATCTTCTAAAGATTACCACCCGGTCGGTGTCCCGACTGTAGTTGAAGGTTGAGGTTGGCGGACAGACCAAATTAAGCGATCTGCTGAGCAGACTTGCAATCAGGGGTTTCCCGTAGTGCTGCGATCAATTGGGGCATCTGTGCATAGCCACGGATTCTGGTTTTGTCGCAGTAAGCGATGCCTGTCTATGAGCGCAAAACCGTGTCACACCACATTGATTTCACGCAGCGGCTTGTTCTCCAGCACGCGCTGCCAGCCCAAGGCGGCCAGATCCAGCGTACGGTATTGGCCATAGCAGACGAGTTCGGCCAGGGCGCGCCCGACGGCAGGCGCTTGCTGCAGGCCGTGCCCGCTGAAACCATTGGCAAATAGCAGGTTGTCCACCTCCGGGTGGGCACCGATGACGGCGTTGTGGTCCAGCGTGTTCACGTCATAGTGTCCGGCCCAGCTGTTTTGCACGCGGGCTGCCTCAAACCCTGGCACGCGCGCTGCCAGGATGGGCCACAGAACGTCATCGAACAGCGCATGCTGCACGTCAAAATCAAAACACTGCGGATCGTGCGCAGCGTCGGGCGAGATGCCGCAAATGAAGCCGCGCCCCTCCGGTCGGAAGTAGGCTCCGCTCGGGTCCACCACCAGCGGACAGTGGCTCACCTGCGCCGGGGAAGTGAAATAGAACACGCAGCGTTTGCGGGATTCCACAGGCAACTGCAGGCCCACCGTCCTGGCCAACGCCGTGGCACCGGTGCCCGCCGCGTTAATGACGGTGCCGCACTGAATCGTGCTGCCGTCGGACAGCGTGGCGCTGACAATTCTTCGGCCATCGCGCTTTAATTCGACGACCTGCGCTTGCTGGTACTGCACGCCAAGCGCGATGGCTTTGCGCCGCAAGCCGCACAGCAGCGCATAGGCGTCGAGCCAGCCTTCGCCAGACCGGCCGAGCGAGCCGGCGCACAGGTCAGCCACGTTCATCCAGGGGAAGCGCTGCGCCAGTTGCGCCGGCGTCAGCAGCTGCGCATCCACCGCCAGGCTCTTTTGCGTGCGGTGGTTGGCCTGCAAAATCTCCTGGCCAGCGATGGTCGCCAGAAACAGATAACCGCCTTCATGAAAGCCAACGTCTGGCACTTCGCCGTCCACTTCCAGATAGTCACCCAGATGTTTGATGAACTGGGTACCGAACTGTGACATCCGAATATTCTCTGGTGTGGAGAACTGATGGCGGATTGACGCTGCCGAGCGCGCTGTGGCGCATTTCTGATACGAGAAATCTTTTTCGATCACCAGAATTCGGCCATGAAAACTGGTTTGTTGAGTCAAAAAACAGGCCGCCGCGCTGCCGATGGCGGCGCCACCGACGATCAGGACATCTGTTGTTTGCATTAGCTTGAAACCGATTTATGTTTATGGACACTGTACACTATCGGAAATATTTTCACTGTTTTAGAGACAGAAATCAACCCATCCACCAACGGAGCATGCCCCATGTCTGATGCCAGTGCCTTACTACCCGCCTTGATGCAGTCTTTGGGCGTAGCTCCCGCCATGTATAGCGGTGGTACTCTGGCCGTGCACTCACCGATTGATGGCAGCTTGCTCGGTGGCATCAGGACTGATACGCCGCAGCAAGTGAATGACGCGGTCAGCCGTGCCCATCAGGCCTTTCTGGCTTGGCGCCTGGTGCCGGCACCGGCCCGTGGTGAACTGGTGCGCTTGTTGGGCGAAGAGCTGCGCCAGGCCAAAGCTGAACTCGGCCAACTGGTGACCCTGGAGGCCGGAAAGATTCTTTCCGAAGGACTGGGCGAAGTGCAGGAGATGATCGATATCTGCGACTTTGCGGTCGGTCTGTCACGTCAGTTGTACGGGCTCACGATTGCGTCCGAGCGCCCCGGCCACCGCATGATGGAGAGCTGGCACCCGCTCGGCGTCGTCGGGGTGATCAGTGCGTTCAACTTCCCGGTAGCCGTGTGGTCGTGGAACGCCGCGCTGGCGCTGGTGTGCGGCGACTCGGTGCTCTGGAAGCCGTCGGAAAAGACGCCGCTGACCGCGCTGGCGTGCCAGGCCTTGTTCGAGCGTGCCGTGCGGCGCTTCAACAGCAACGCCGGCCAGGCGCCGCAGCATTTGTCGCAGCTTGTGATCGGTGGTCGCAATGCCGGCGAAGCGTTGGTGGAAAACCGGCGCGTGGCACTGCTGTCGGCAACCGGCAGCACGCGCATGGGGCGCGCGGCCGGACCGCGGGTGGCGCAGCGCTTTGGGCGCAGTCTGCTCGAGCTCGGCGGCAACAATGCGGTCATTGTTGCGCCGTCCGCCGATCTGGATCTCGCAGTGCGCGGCATCCTGTTTGCCGCCGTCGGCACCGCCGGCCAGCGCTGCACCTCGACGCGCCGGCTGATTGTTCACGAGAGTGTTCGCGAGCCATTGCTGGCGCAACTCAAGAAGTCGTATCAGGCGTTGCCGATCGGCACTCCGCTAAGCGCCGGCACGCTGGTCGGCCCGCTGATTGACCAAGCCAGTTTCGACGCCATGCAAAGCGCGCTGGCGCAAGCGCGCGCACAGGGCGGGCAAGTGTTTGGTGGCGAACGCGTGCTGCAGGACGTGTACCCACAGGCCTACTACGTCAAACCGGCGATTGTCGAAATGCCGGCACAAACCGGGGTGGTGTGCAGCGAGACATTTGCGCCGATTCTCTATGTGATGAGCTATGACGAATTCCAGGACGCAATCGACATGCAAAACGACGTGCCACAAGGGCTGTCCTCCGCCATCTTCACGCTCAACTTGCGTGAGGCAGAACTATTCCTCAGCACAACCGGTTCGGATTGCGGCATTGCGAATGTGAATATTGGCACGTCAGGCGCGGAAATCGGTGGTGCATTCGGTGGCGAGAAAGACACCGGCGGTGGACGCGAGTCGGGCTCTGACGCGTGGCGCGCCTATATGCGCCGGGCCACCAACACGGTCAATTATTCGAATCAGTTGCCGCTGGCGCAGGGCGTCAAGTTCGATGTGTAAGGTTCGCCCACATGAATGAGCAACAAACTCCCGCCGGAGAAGGCTTATTGGGCCAGCGTATCCGGGCGCTGCGCAGCCAGCTCGGTTGGACGCTGGACAAAGCCGCTTCGGCCACCGGACTGGCGCGCTCGACGATCTCCAAGATAGAAAATGGCCAGATGTCGCCTACCTACGACGCGCTGATCAAACTGGCGCGTGGTCTTGCCGTCGATATCAGTGATCTGTTCGAGTCGCATGAGCCCGATCACGGCAGCGGGCGGCGCAGCATCACGCGAGCCGGCGCTGGAGTGCCAGTACACACGTCGTATTACCAGCACATGCTGTTGTGCAACGATTTGTCGCACAAGGTGATGACGCCGTTTCGCAGCGTGATTGCTGCGCGCTCGTTCGATCAGTTTGATGACTGGAGCCGGCACGAGGGCGAAGAATTTGTCTATGTGCTCAGCGGCGAAGTGGAAATATTTACCGAGTTTTACGAGCCGGTGCGCCTGAGCGCCGCTGACTGCTTTTATCTGGACAGCCGGATGGGACACCGCGTCATCAGCGTCAGCGCCGATGCGGCCGAAGTGCTTTGGATCAGTACCGCCAAAGCGCGCACGATGCCGGGTATTTCACCTTAAGCAGCCGCCACCCACCATCCGCATGCATTTCATTGACAAAACAGCGGTTGCGCAACGCACGCCCTATCCGGCTCTGATCGCGGCGCTGGCGAGCGGTCTGCAACAGCCGATCGAGTCGCCGCCGCGCAGCCATTACGCGCCGAATCACGACGACAGCGCGGTGCTGATCATGCCAGCCTGGAAACCTGGCGCCATGATGGGCGTGAAGTTGGTGTCGATCTGGCCCGGCAACAATGCCCACGGCAAGCCGGCCGTCTCGGCGGTCTATGTCGTGCTGTCGTGTGCCGACGGCAGCCCGGTGGCCGTGCTCGACGGAACCGAGTTAACGTTACGCCGCACCGCTGCTAGCGCCGCGCTGGCGGCGCAGATCCTGGCGCGCAAGAACAGCCGAACGCTGGCGATTCTGGGCACCGGCGCCTTGTCTACGCACATGGCGCTGGCGCACGCCAGTGTGCTGTCGTTACAGGACATTGTTATTTGGGGCCGTAGCGTCGAGCGTGCGCAGAAGGTAGTGGACGAACTCGCCAGCCAGGGCATTGCCGCGCGCGCCAGTGACGATTTGCGCGGCAGCGTGGAGCAAGCGGAGGTGATTGCCGCAGTGACGACGGCGACACAGCCCTTTATCCGCAATGAATGGGTCCGGCCCGGCACCCATCTGGGGCTGATCGGCGCCTTCACGCCGGGCATGGCTGAGGCCGAACCGGCACTGCTGCCACGGGCCCGGTTGTTTGCCGACAGCCGCCAGGGTGTGCTGGAAAAAGGCGGCGAAGTGTGGCAGGCCATTGCACAGGGCTTGATCGTTGCGTCTGATCTGCGTGCTGAACTGGCTGAAATCAGCGCACAACCTGACGCTGCCTGGCGTACCAGCGACGGGGACATTACGGTCTTCAAATCGGTCGGTTTTGCGTCGCTGGACTTGATTGCCGCCGAGCACGTGCTGGCGGGCTGGCAGGACGCGATACGGTGAGAGAGTTGGGCTCATGGGGTTGAATTTCCTATCCCTCAGCACGCTGTACGCGTCGTGGCGGCGCTGACATCGCAGGGCATTTGCTAACATCGTCTGCGTCGCGCGATACCAGCATCCCGCGGCGCTTGTTGAACCACTTTTCCAGAGCAAGACATGACCCGCAACAAATTCGAACACCTGCCCTTCTCGCTTGACCGGGGCGTGGCCCAGCGCGCCGCCATGGGGCTCATCGTGCTGGCCACCGACGTCACGCTCGAGCACGAGTGGCGCGAGATGATCCGCATCCCCGGCGTCGGCACGCACACCAGCCGCATCCACAACGACGCGGCGATCAACCCCGAAACGCTGGCGGCGATGGAGAGCAACATCGCCGCCAGCACGGCGCTGCTGCGTCCGGGCGAGCGCATCGATGTCGTCGCCTTCGGCTGCACGTCGGGTGCGATGGTGATCGGCGAGGACAAGGTGTTCTCTCGCATCCGCGAGGCGCGCCCCGGCGTCGTCTGCACCAGCCCGATCACCGCCGCGCGCGCGGCACTCGATGCGCTCGGTGCCAAGCGCATCGCGCTGCTAACGCCCTATGTCGAATCGGTGAACAACTGGATGTGCGACTACATCGAGGCGCGCGGCATCCAGGTGCCGGTGTTCGGCTCGTTCAATCACGAAGACGACAACGAGGTGGCGCGCATAGACGGCGCATCGCTCGCCGCGGCAGTCGAGCAGCTCGGCGCACAAGATGTCGACGCGGTGTTCGTCTCTTGCACCAGCGTGCGCGTTGCGCATCTGATCGCCGGACTCGAAGCCAAGCTCGGTAAGCCGGTGATATCGAGCAACCAGGCCTTGGTCTGGCACGCGTTGCGCCTAGCCGGTATTCGGGACACGCTGCCCGGTTGGGGACGGCTGCTGTCGCTGTAGGC